>CACORA010000011.1 GCA_902629495.1 Planctomycetaceae bacterium | reverse complement strand
TAGGTGCCCTCAGCAAACGTTTCAGCAGAAAGATTAAGGCTCCAGGTATTCGTTGCATTGTTGTACGTCAGTTGGGGGTCAGCCGTGGTGTACCGTGTTCCATCAAACTCGACAACAATTGTTTCACCATTGCCCTGATCAATCGCTGCCGTTCCTGTGATGGTTGGACCTGCTTGACTTGTTGCCTGCCCGTTAACAGTTGGATCAACCGGCAAGGCTGAATCTACGACAAGATGCCCGAATCCATATGTCGTGTTTGAAATAGCATCTGACACCGATGCCTTGACGATGTAATTCGCGTCAGGAAGCGGTGCGATTGCCGAAAGATCAAGCTGCCAGGTGTTGGCAAAAGCATCGTGTGTCAATTCTGAGTCTGTACCGTCATAACTAGCACCATTGACTTCGACACGCAGCGATTCACCAGCACCCAGGGTTGCTGTTCCCGTGATCATGGGTTGACCACTTTGGGTTGTCAGCGGATTCACCGTCGGAGCATTCGGCCCAGACACATTCACCACCACATGCCCATTGCCCTGCGTTGACCCTTCACTGTTGGTTGCAGTGGCAACAACTGCATGCGTACCTTCAGCAAGGGTTGACGGGGGTATTGATTCGCTGAATTCCGGATCCCCGTCACCATCCCCATCCGCAAGGAGAATGACCGTATTCCCATGAGCACCAGATCCCTTAAAAGTGGGCGTTGTATCATTAGTGATCCCTGGATCATCAAGAGCTGGCGCCGCGGATGGCGTGAGATCAATATCGATACTCCCAGCCGCCATCGCACTTGTGTTTCCGGCAGGGTCAGTCTGCGTAGCGGCAAGCTGAATCGTCCCCTCCGGTAGAGATGCATTCGACGCAACAGACCAGATGCCGTTTCCGAGTCCATCATCTCTTACCAACACTTCACCAATGAGAGCCTCCGGCGCATCATCCTGCCCGCCGGGATCACTCGGCAAATCAGCAAAGAGGCGAACTGTCGCACCAATCTCACCAGTGCCTGTGAACACCGGCTGCTGATTCCGCGTGGCTGCAGAAGAAGCAATTGTTGGACGATCCGGAGGATTTGTATCAACTTCGATGGACGCCGTATGAAGAGGACTTGCGTTACCAGCTTCGTCGGTTTGTTGTGCTGTGATTGCAAGCATCCCATCGTGGAGAGCTCGCAGGGATACGAGCGACCATGTCCCATCACTTCCAACGACGGCTTGGTTCAGCTCAACCATTCCCGTACCAGCGTCGTCATCATGGTCAGCGTTGACCGTGACCGTTGCCCCTGGTTCACCAGTCCCTTGAATGACTGGCAACGGTGAGTTCGTGATGGCCGGCCCCGTAATCACAGGTGCGAGTACGGTCACGTCAATCTCAACGGACCCCGTTGCGTTACTGCCCTGATGACCACCCTGGTCAACTTCCTGCGCCAAGAGGGCAACAACGCCTTCAGGAAGATCCTGCGATGGCGTGATTGACCATCCTCCCCCTCCATTTACCTGATCTGTTCCGACAATCGTCTCGGGAACCCCATCCAGATCGAGGTCAGCCACCAAGGTGACCATGGAACCAGAATCAGCAGTGCCGGAGATCGTTGGCGTCCGTGTATTCCGAGGCGTGGGAATCGGAGTGATCGCAAGCGATGTCGGAGCCGTGAGGTCAATCACGATCGTCTGTTGAGCATCATTCGTATTGCCGACTGCATCACGGAGGGTCGCCCGAATCAAGATCGCATTCGACTCTGGAAGATCTACTGATGGCACAACGGACCAGATCCCGTTTCCTAGGCCATCATCCCTCACAACCGTGGTGCCGATGACCGTATCAAACAACCCGTCTTGTGTCGTGTCTGCTTCCAACTCAACCGTATTACCAATATCCCCGGTACCCGTCAGCAGTGGACGCTGGACACCCCATGCATTCCGACTTGTAAACGTCGGCGACGCTGGCGCAACGGTATCCACATCAATCGAACCAGTGCCAGGGGCACTCACATTACCGGCTGGATCTGTTTGTGTTGCTTCTAGAAGTAAGCCTATTCCGTCAGGCAGTGTGACATTTGAGGTGAATGACCATGTCCCATCTGGCTGTACCACAGGACGATTTGCAGGGTCCGTAATCTCTGTTTCAGGAGTTCCATCAACTCCGTTCGGATCGGTTGCCAGATCCGCCAAGACCGTGACTGTTGTGCCTGGCTCTCCCGTGCCGGTGATGACAGGAGTGTTGGTATTTGTTGGTGGAAGCGAATCAATGACAGGCGGTAATGGCACGATCGTATCAACGACAAATCCACCAGTTGCAGCAGGGCTGACCTGCCCCAAGTCATCCGTTTGAATGGCAAGAAACGAAACCGGGCCATTTGCCGGTAACGCAAACGCAAGAGGACCAACGGACCACGTCCCATCACCCGCAACAAGGACCGTTCCAGCCGCTGTGTCAGGAGCACCGTCACCATCCGTATCAACCACAAGCGTCAGGGAGGCTCCCGCCTGCCCCGTACCAGAAATCGTTGGCTGCCTGTTATTTATCGTACCGGGCGGCGTCACAACTGGAGCCAACGGCGGCGGGTTGGGATCTGGCGGTAAAATCTGAACCGTTTGCGAAGATAGTGGTGCAACATCATTGGGATCACCAACCTCAAGCCGAAACAGCTTTCCGTCTTCGAGATCCATCGAGAAGGTAAGCGTGGACGTCGCCTGTTGCTCGCTGTACACCACCTCTGCTGGCAAGAGTGGCGGCCCAATGTCTTCACCGGATTGAGGATTTACTTCAATCAGCCGATAGAAATTTGGTGTTTCAGCGGATGACTGATCAAGCGGCTCATCAGCGTCAAAGTAGACAACAACAGTATCTCGGGACTGGGAGAGTGAGCCATCCGCGTTGCGGGTCACGGGCTGAGGTACAATGGAAACAACAACGTTTCCAATATCGACCCGAAAATCAAAAGAGTAGGTATCCGTTTGGTTGGATGTGAAGGATTCCGGTGCACCTGCCGATGGATCCGTTCGCAGTCCATCCGGGTTCAGGGCATTCGGATCGGATGCACCTTTGATCGTGATCCGATACATGTCGTCAGGCAGGTTTTCAGCAAAACGAATCACAACCTGGTTTTCATTCGGTGCGTCATCCACCGTGATCGATCCAGGCAGAACAACAACATCCGGGATCGCTCCCCCATCAGCATCAAAGGAGTCTGTTGCTGCGCCACTTCGAACAACTGAAATGCCACCCAATGATGCAGGATCAATTTTCGAGCCAGGAGTGAATCGAAGCGTGATCTGTTGAGGAGATTGAACAAGTGGTTCGACGGTGGACGTCGCGTCTTTCACCGCAAATGGAACATCGTTCGAGACGTATGCAGCAACGAAATCAAAAGCGAGCATTGCCCGCTTTTCCAACTGCTCGCTCCCCGCCGTTGCATCAGAGCGCTTTCTTGATGTACGACGGCTCCGCCGTTGACGTGCCCCTACTGATCCAAACCGCCTTGCTATGTGAGCCCAGCTGAAAGGACGCCATGCCATAATATGTTCATCCAGTTGTTAGGAAACGAAGATCAATATTTAAACGGATATAAAATTTCCTCGCCGATGAAGAGAAGCCATGCCCCCCCGCGACTCAAAAACCCTAGTATTTTCGCCATAATGTACGTTTTGAACAACAGTATCGGCGATCTATGCCCTTGTCAAAGAATGGGTTTCCAAAGAAAAAAAGGTGCATTTTCTGCTTATTTCCAATCAGACGATGAAAAAAGCAGCGTTTCCCAGCATATTTCCAACGATTTGGGCGACGTCACCCGTTCCCCAACGGGCATTGCCAATTAACCGTTTCGTCCCTCTCAAACGTCAATCGACGACGAGTTCTCTTGCATCAAGAGCCTTCAGAACGATCTGGGACCAGGTTTCAAAGCGTTCCTGATCACTCAGAAGCGACGTGAGGGATTCAAATCCACACTCGATGAGTTCACTTTCCCGAGGTGTCACGTCAGGTTTTTCGACCTCAATGATATGCACAATGCCGAGGTGCACACTGCCCACAGCATTGGAGTCATCATTGATCAATCCAACGCAGCGACTCGTCCAGCTGCCTTCAATGCAGATCTCCTCATCCAACTCCCGCTGCATCCCGGCTTCATATGATGTGTTATCGCCATAGGCTCCATCGGTGCTGGAAATATGACCACCGATTCCAACGGAACGCTTTGCATGCAACCGTGCTTCTCCCTGACCGCCTCCGCGGGTGTAGGCAAAGTAGTGGAGCGTCCCATCGGCGGCACGATGGGCAATGACACAATACGGGATCAGCTGCTTGAATGATGGATCGTCTTCAACCGTCGCCCGCGGTCGCCAGGTTGTGTGCGTGGCGTCGAGCAAGACCGGCAGATAGGATTCCGTGTCACCACAAAAACCCTGAAACGCTCCAACCTTGTCAAAGAGTGAACGTGGCACAACCAACACATCTTCCTGCGGAATTCCTGACATCGTGACTCCTACTCAATCAGCATGGCATCACCGTAACTGAGAAAACGATACCGCTGACGGACAGCCTCCTCGTAGGTCCGCTGGATGAGCTCGCAGGAGGCAAACGTGCTTACCAGTACCATGAGCGTTGTCCGTGGCATATGAAAATTCGTCAACAGGCAGTCGACGATCCGGAAGGAAAACCCGGGTTTGATGAAAAGATCCGTGGGCCCAAGCCACGATGAAAGCTCTCCGGACGGTGATTGTTTGGCCGCTGTCTCAAGGGTGCGTACCGCCGTGGTTCCAACAGCCATCACTCGTCCACCACGGGCGCGTGTCTCCTGAATCGCTGCAACGGTTTCCTCCGGACAGGCACACCACTCGGTATGCATGGCATGATCCTCTAGCCGATCACTTGTGATGGGGCGGAACGTATCCACTCCCACATGCAGCGTCACCGAGGCCAATCGGATCTGTCGAGCACGAAGTGATTCAAGAAGCGTCGATGTGAAATGAAGCCCTGCCGTCGGAGCTGCTGCTGACCCAGACGTGTTTGCAAATACTGTCTGATATCGCTTTTCATCCATCTCCTGCTCGACACCACCTCGAATATACCCCGGCAAGGGAACGCGTCCGACCTGCTGCAGCATGGCATCAACGTCACCCGAAACTGACGGCTGCACAATCCAGGTGCCACCCTGACCTCGCGCAACCAACGTGAGCTCAAGGGCTTCCTGCTGTGATCGATCCAGCAGCACGACCCGCTCTCCAATCGTTGGGCGACCACGCGTGCGGGCGAGAATCTGCCATGTTGCAGACGGCGCATCTTTTCGAAGAAACAACCCTTCCCACTTGCCGCCTGTTGCGACCCGACGCCCCACAAGCCGTGCTGGAACCACTCGTGTGTCATTGACAACAACAAGATCATCTGGTCTGAGAATATCAGGGAGATCACGGATGTATCGGTGATCCATATCCCCATCTGCTCGATTCACACAGAGCAAACGAGCATCACTCCTTTGTTCCAGAGGATGCTGGGCAATGAGTTCTTCAGGAAGGTGATAATCGTAGCAATCGACGTCGGACATGCTGACTATCTTACACCCCACAACAACACCGCAGGGTTATTCAACTGGCAGGAGATGCGGCCAGGCTGCCGAGAGCTTTGACTGAGCAGGGACTTCCAGCTGGGTTCCCGGTACAAGCGATACCCGTGGATTGAGTGATCGATTCCACGCGAAAAGCGCACGATAATAGCGGCCGTCTCCATAGAGCCTTTCAGCAAGAGACCACCAGGAATCGCCTACGACCGTCACATAGCTTCCGTCAGATACACGAACACCTATTGGAGGATCCTGCACGATATTGGAATAGGTTGCTGTCGAAATCTCCGACTGCTGCACATGTGATGCTCCAGATTGCTCCCCAGGAGGAAGGCTCCCCGCAGCACCATCAAACGCTGCCTGATCCATCTGCGGTGATCCGATCGGATCAGCCAAGACCACCATATCAGCATCAAGTTTATTCGGTTCCTTGAGAGCTGGCGGCGCAGCACTCTCAGCAGGGCTTTGAAATGGGTCACGAACCAACGAGTCGCCCGCCATATCAACCGCATCCACCACGGACGGAGAGACGGCCGAGGCCCCTCCAACAAAGGCAGATGTCGACTGGCCTCGATTGTCCGCATAGCGATCTGGCGGCAGTGGCGAACGCGTTAATGACTCACCCGCACCAGACTCGGGTTCACCAGTTGAAAGGTCTGATGCGGCATACACTCCAGGAGGCTTTACGGTTCCATCAGTAGCGTCTGCCCTGGCAGTGCTCTGCATCTGTCCACCGGCTCCATCGGGAGGACGTGGAGACAGCAACTTCATCGACAACACGCCCACAAACGTGCCGGCAAGCAGTCCAAGAATAGAGAGAAGAATATGCTGTTCGCGTCCCATTAGGTCATCCGTGACCGGTCAAAAAGGAGGCGAATTGTGAAAAAAAAAGGGCGCGGACGCCAGAGCGACTCCTTCGAGGAAAAATAGACAAAACAAGCGTTTTACGAACTCTCTCCTGACCGCTCGGCCACCCGCAACTTCGCAGAACGGCTTCTGGGGTTCCGGGCTCGTTCTTCCGGAGACGCCTCGATTGGCGATCGTGTCAGCGGGTGCCATATCTGTTTACATCGGAAGGCCTGCTTGACCAGCCGGTCCTCGAGTGAGTGAAACGAGATCACCGCACACCGTCCACCTTGAACAAGCCTTGTTGGAATCCGCTCTAAAGCCGTACGAAGCGATTTCAATTCCTCATTCACAGCAATTCGTAGTGCCTGAAAGGTTCGAGTGGCCGGATGGATGCGAGATGGAGTCGTTTGTCGTGGCATGGCCGACAGGACAACGCTCGCAAAGTCACGCGCAGACTGAATCGGACGTTTTTCACGAATGGTAGCTATTTTTCGCGCAATGCGGCGACTATACCGCTCCTCACCAAATTCGTAGATGAGATCAGCAAGACGTTCAGGACGCATTCGCTGCACCAAACGCCAGGCCGGCTCTCCCTCCGTTGGATCAAAACGCAGATCCAACGGCCCATCTGATTGAAATGAAAACCCTCTCGAATCATCTGCGAGTTGATCACTGGAGAGACCAACATCAAGAAAAACCGCATCAGCCTCATCAATACCAACCGCATCCAAAACCTCCGGAATATGACAGAAATTGGCCTGCGCAAACCGCACGGGAAGATCGGCAAGATTCCGCGATGCACGATCGATGGCCTGAGGATCACGGTCGATCGCCACAACCTGACCAGAGGGACCAACAGCGTTTGCCAAAAGGCGTGTATGACCGCCTCCTCCGAGCGTACCATCAACCACGCGCATACCCGGACGGACAGCGAGGAATGACATGACCTCAGCTGGCAACACACTTTCATGGACAGTTGACGATTGACTCACACTACCAGTGTACCGTCTGCAGTCCCCACAGGATGAGGGGGGAATGCATGTGTCAAACGAATGCGTTGATGCAACACCGCACCACGGTGCCAGAGCGACCGTGTGACAATACGGTTGTTACTCCTTCGTGCCGCTAAATTTATAGGAGGGATTTGTTGGATCGAAATCCGCGTCCGTGAAGCCCTGATTCGTTTTGAGGTTCATGTACGTGTACTCTTCCATGAGCACTGGCTGGCCTCCCGCTTCATGTGGCCAGTCGTATGCCTCATAGCGAATCGGCACCGTCAACTCATCATCAATGAACACTCTCGCAAGATGAAAGCGGAAATTTCTCCGTGGGGTCGGATGGACAACCTGCACGCAGGTGCAAATCCGACCATTGACCTTCGCATTGGGATAGAAGTTCACTTCACATTCACCAAAGTTCTTGTCGTGTTCTGCAACTTCCACAAGCCGCCTCGCCAGGTTTTCAACACCAAACTCTGTAATGGGGTATCGATTTCCAGTCATTGCCAGCATGCTCTGAGGCTTGAGAGAAACGGTACCCATCATGGCTCGCACACCACTGCCTGCATGAGCAAGCATGTTATTTTCATTTTTACCATCGACATAAATAACTTCTTGCCCCTTCACATCTTCTGGTCCAAGAAAGTACAGATAGACGCTGAATGGTTCCTGACGCACCTTACTGAACATGTATTGATGCTCACCAAGTTTCCCATCAATACGTTCCCGTTTCACCATTGTGCATGAATAGTCTTTGATATTCGCTCGTATTGATTCCAAGCCTCTCGCTGCTAACTCAAGTGCTGGTTCCAATGGATGGTCACCCACAGCTGCCGCATTGGCCTCCCCAGCATTTTGATTCATTTTCGATCCGTCACCAGCTGGGATGAGCCCTGGACCTTGAGCCGCATCTTGTGTCTGCGCAGGAGCTGCCTGCTCTTCCGCCAACACAAGACTTGCGACGACACAGAGAGGCACGGCCATGCCGAGATACCGAAAAATGAAAAACCAATACTTACCGACCATGTCACCCTCCGTGGATCTTGGGCGTTCGATTTGAACAGCCGGTAACCATCATGCTACCAGCCTTTTCTTCATACTGATGAGGAGCACATCCGAATGTGTTGTATCGTTGTCTAGTATCATCGCACATGATGCCAACCGCCATGAGAAACACCTTTTACACCGGAATGTTCCGGAGAGGCCAACAAGTTTGACAGCCTTGCATGCCTCTCGGGCTGCGGGAGTGTAACGGAGGTTGCCCATGCAGACCATGCCAGGTTTTCCCCATTTTTACGGGAAAAATCCGTTTCGCTTGCTCCTTTTTCGGTTGCCAACCATGCTCGAGGAAACGTCTTGACCATTCCAAACGGTATATCCTCCCACTCATGGCTCATACAGAATCTCTTGCGAACCCAACGGATGTTGTCATCACCCGAGTGGAATCAATGCCCTTCGGTGAAAACACATATGTTGTGAGACGTCAGGGAGATACACGTTGTATTGTCATCGATCCTGGATTTGAGCCTGACCCGATTGTTGAAGCCATCGAGTCAGAGCATCTGTCACCCGAGTGTATTTTGCTCACCCATGGGCATTCTGACCACATTGCAGGAAACGGAGCGCTTCGAAAGATCTGGCCTTCCTTACCAATTCTAATTGGGGCCAATGACGCCCACAAGTTACAGGATGCCCAGGCGAATCTCTCAGGCCCCTTTGGATTTCTTGTAAACAGCCCACCGGCCGATCGTCTCCTGGATGATGAGGAATTGATTGAACTTGCGGGGATTTCTCTCAGCGTTCATGAAATTCCAGGCCATTCTATTGGACATGTTGTATTTAGGGTTCATGATTGCACACCACCACTTGTGTTTGCAGGAGATGTCCTTTTTCATGAGGGCATCGGCCGCACTGACTTTTCTGACGGCAACTTTGAATCTCTCGCAGACGGCATTCGTAACATTTTGTACGCACTTCCAGATGACACGATCGTTTTTCCCGGGCATGGCAACCCCACCACCATAGGACACGAGCGCGTACATAACCCCTTTGTCTCCGATGCTCGAGCCGGCCAATGACGTTAGCCACAGACTGCTCGACCCTCCCAAAAGAGCACCGCTCTCAACAGCGATTGACCAAGTGGGGTCCGGCAAGAAAAGATGCTGATATGCTTTCCCCTGCTGATCCCTTACCGCCGAAGCCTGTTGCACATACCTCTACGTCCCGTTCACCGGTATGCCGACTGGCTGGCCTGCTCCTTGCTGGACTTGCCAGACTCCTCTCCGGGGCAAGTGTGCGTTGGATTGCGAGCCAACCTGATACCTGCCAGCGTGTCTACTTTGCAAATCACACCAGTCATCTTGATGCGCTCGTTATCTGGGCATCGTTACCCCCGTCAATCAGGGAGATTGCACGACCGGTTGCCGCCAAAGACTATTGGTCGCGTGGCTTTGTTCGTCGCTGGCTTGCGAGTGATGTCTTCGATGCGCTGCTCATCGATCGTACAGATATCAAAGTTCACCAGAGTCCAGTTGATTTGATGATTCGAGAAATAGGCACGACACGATCACTCATTGTTTTCCCTGAAGGCGGACGAAGCGTCACAGGTGAAGTCGCCGAGTTCAAGAGCGGCCTGTACTATCTGGCAAAGAAAAGACCTGACATTGAATTGGTACCAGTTCATATTGATAACCTGAATCGAGTGCTTCCCAGAGGTGAATTTCTCCCCGTGCCGCTGCTTTCATGTATTACGTTCGGTCCACCATTGTGGCTGGAAATGGGTGAACAAAAAGCTGAATTCCTTGCCCGAGCTCGGCGTGCTGTGCTGGCCCTCAAGGAGTAGCCTCACATGAATGACGTCCGAACGATTGTGTTAGTGACATGCGTATTGGGACTTCTTACGGCTGCGACCGGAGTCGGACAGTTTCTCAAACGCCACCCTGATCGTGGCCTTGATCCGGCTGCTATTCGAACATTCAATCTTCGACTTCGAGGCTGGTGGATATTGTGTACGGTGTTGGCTGCTGCCTTTTGGTTAGGGTCAACGGCAACCGTTGTATTGTTTGGCCTTGTCTCATTTTGGGCACTTCGTGAATTTATTACGCTCACACCGACCCGGAAGGGTGATCATCGTGCATTGTTCTGGGTGTTTTTTCTTTTCACTCCTTTGCACTACGTTCTGGTCGGACTCAATCGCTACGACATTTTCAGTGTGTTTCTTCCTGTGTACGCCACTCTCTTTGTCTTGACTCGGGTTGCCATTGCAGGAGATTCTCGCCGGTTTCTTGAACGAACAGCGAAAATTCAAGCTGGACTGGTTGTATGCGTCTACTGTCTATCGTTTGCTCCCGCACTTTTGCAGGTTCCAATGAAGGACCCTACCACGGTTGGTCAAAGTGCAAACTATCGGCTCCTCTTTTTCCTGATCTTATTGGTACAGTTTTCGGATTGCATGCAGTACGTATGGAGCCGAATGTTGGGGCGTCATCTTGTTGCAGCATCGGTCAGTTCAAGCCGCACATGGGAAGGTCTTCTCGGCGGTGGTGCCAGCACCGCCTTATTGGCTGCGGTACTCTGGTGGGCGGCACCACCCTACCAACCCTGGCAAGCTGCACTCGCCGGCCTCGTCATTTCGATTATGGGATTTGCTGGCGGGATGACGATGTCTGCGATCAAGCGAGACCGAGGCGTCAAGGACTACGGAACCCTTGTTGTTGGTCATGGTGGTGTACTCGACCGCATTGATTCCATGTGCTTTGCTGCACCGGTTTTTTATCACATGACGCTACTCATTGCATCTTGAACAAGCCAACGTCTACTCCCTCGCATGCCTAACGACGAGCGTAGATTGACTTCCGTCCCGAGACGTTGATGGCTGCAGGACCTTCTGGAATGTGAACGGGAACGACTTCGACATCTGGACTTTGCCCACGAACAGAGCGATCTGATGTGGATAAGGCCACGGAACGTGGCGTTGGAACAGATGCCACCGAGGCAGGTGGTGCCGGGCAGCCTTGCTTCACCCAATTCAGCCAAGACTGCTGCAAGGCTGCAAGATCTCCCATGCCATAATGACTGGCAAGAGCCGCTGACCAATCGTTTGTCGCCAAACCATCGCCAATAAAACTGACATATTTCAGCCTGCCTCCTCGTTCAATCAAATACCGTGCTAACGAATATCCTTGAGAGTACAGAGGCAGAACATCAGCAGGATATTCCTTCATGGCAAACATATCAGGGAAAGCAATGCCACGACCAGTTGTGAGAAATTCAACCAAAAGTCGGTGCTGTCGAGCTCGTTCAACGGGATGTTCCACAGTTGTACACGCTCCTTCATCTGCCCACCGAGGCAGTGGACAACGGAAATGAGTTGCGAAAATTGTATGAGTAATCTCGTGGGGCAACACTGAGTCGAGAACACGTTGCTCACTTCCCTGGATTGTCATTGTCCAATTGAAAACTTCTCCTCGATCGAAAACAAAACTCGTAGCCCCTCCTGCTCCGAGATGTGGCGCTACTTGAGCTGTAATAGGACAGGGACGGCTCCATCGAGGAAGTGGCTTTCCAAGCCATTCCATCGCAAGATCATGTCGATACTGTTCTGCAGCTTCACCGATGCGCTGGGCAAGAGTGAGTGAAGGGGCATCGACAATAAAATTTGCAGTTCGATGACCAGCCGAAAAGGCAGTGATGGGAAACGTGAGTACGACGATCAAAAAGACAACTCGGAGCACACTTCGCCACCACCGTGTATCGACAATTCGTCCATCCGCCATGCCCAGTCACCTCCATGTGCCTGTGTGATTCATTTGATGGAGTTCGCGAATTCCATTTCGCTCCTCCTCGCTCGCACACGACACTACGCCCTGGTACACCGTGCACTCAGGTGCAAAACACCTCTGAGCAGCGGGACAGTAGCGAGACTTGCGGAGAGGAACCAGACCGTTTTATCGCTGCGGGATGGGTATTTGCCCTGCTGATGACACCTCGATGACTGCAGAATTTGTTGGTGTGGCAAACTGCGCAACGGTCGTCTCGTCACTCGGACTCACATTGAATCTTGCATACATCCTGGGAACAACAGCACATGCCGCCGACAGCACCATGAAAAGTCCTGGCCAGATGGGTTTGAGGAACAACAACCACGTACACCCGGCTCCAGCAAGAACAATTGGCACACAATACTGAACAACTTTTACACAGGCAGACGGCCACTGTTGAACAACTTTCCACACAATGAATGCCAAACTAAGGATCATAAGAGTGGCAAGAACACGACCACGAACAGTCGCATCTCCGTGGCGCCCCACTCTTAATGCCAGACCTCGCAGCGTACCACCATCCATAGGTTCATCAACAACCACATACAACACAGTTTCCCCGACCGATTCTCTGTCGACACCTGGTACCCATGGGCGCTCTGCCGACAATAAGTCTTCTTCTTTTCGAAGAGCAAAAAACTCCTCAAGGCGCTGACGATCGATACCTTGTGATTGCTGCATTGCTTGATTGAAATCATTGGAGAGTCGCATGAAGGCTGATGCGCGTTCATCCTGATAGTCACTGCGCGTGACAGCCCTTGCTGGCTCTGCAATTTTCAACACATCGCCTCCTGGCGTTTGGACGTTCCACAGCATGCGAGTGCAGGGAAGACCTTTGAGCTGAGGCGCTCCTATTTCGAATGGCTTCCCATCACCTGTCTGCGAGCCTTTGTCACCAGCAAACACCGCCAAGACGGACCTTGGCCAGCGCGAGGTTAATAAGGAGATTTCCCATGTGCCATCATCACACGGCTCAGCACTTGTGGGTCTCCCATCGACGAGCACCTCAAAGAGTCGCATGCCCGTTGGAAGAGAAAGTTGCAATGTCGATCGATCAACAATCACGTCAAATCGCACACTCCCCCAGCAGCGACCTCTCTGATCCAACACAAGGGCGACATCAGTAAGTTCTACTCGCTCACGTCGCTTCTCTCGAACTTTTTTAATAGCCGGCTGCGGATCACTTGATGACTGGACCGACGACTCTTTGTCACTCTCTTCCATCGGCTGTACATCATTTCCACGCTCATACTGCAAGGCGGGCTCTCCTCCAGATACTTCGAGTGATCCGCTGGAAACAAAACGCTCACCCAATGGAACACCACTCTCTTCTCCAATGGCATCGCTAAAGACAGGAAGAACAGCGATACCTCGTTGATCACGGCTGGTCCATGCCACTGATAATGGACCTGCGCTTGCAATATCAGCCCGCATCATGACAAGCGTACCGCGGTTTGAGACTCTTTCTTCAACACGGGCTTCCACCTCCAACCGAAAGCGACCAGTCTGTGGCTGTTGTGAAAGAATCTTCAGCGATTGTGCACTTCGTGACCATGAAATATCAACCGGGCGGCGAGTCTCATCATCCTGCCCAAGTGACTCTTCTGAAAAGAGTTGAACACGGTCAACAATAGCATCCATTGGTATTTGAATGACGGCATCTGCAAATGGCTTGTTTCCAGCATCAATACGAGCCAGCAACTCCATGCCAATCTGTTCGGATGTGAACTCGAGCGTCAGTCTCTGCGATGCCCGGATGGTGGATTGTTGACGACGAATAGTCAACGTTCCTCTATCTGTTGTCGAGCCAATGGATGCCATGCTGTTGGCATCAATCCCATTGCCTGCATCTGTCCGCCAAGCAATGGCCTGCAGCAACGGATTTGTATCATTCTGTACCAGAGACGTATTTTCAGGAAGCTGGACGTCTACTGAAAGCCCACTCAACGGGATAATCTGTGTCGATCGTGAATCTTTGGCAGCGTTTTCAATCCAGGCTGATGGAACGGTGAAGACACCGACTGGATCAGAAAGTGGCAAATAAAAATGAAGTTGTGCTGAGAATGCACCGGTTTGAGGAAACGAACGCTCAATGAGATACCGATTTCTTCCCAGAGGAACGACACGAAACAGTTCCTCTTGCTCCCCGTCTATTTCCCACTGGACATCGGAACCATCACACACCGTCCCAGCATCAAGGCGCACGATAAAGGAACGCGTGATTTCATTGATTGAATTCAGGCTAAAGCGAGACGTCAGTCGACACGTATCGGTATCCCAGAAAAGATCATTTTGGCTTTCCAGAGAAGAAACTCCTCGAGCAAGCCTTTGTCGCGGGTTAATAGGGCTCACCACCCGGACACTCTTTGCTCGGGAAACATCAAATTCTGACTGGGACAATGATTGCTTCTTTCGGAGAGAGGATGACACATAGGGTCCGGCCACCAAGCGATGCTCACATATTGCCACAGCAGCAAGAGCGTTTGACATTGTGACAAACGATCTTGGTGAAACTGGAATCGCAATCGTCTTTATTGCAACCTGCCCGTGCTGCTCCCACCCCGGAATTATTCGACACACCAACGTATGACGAGCTGATTCACCAAATGGGATGTTGATCTTCACCGCATCTTCAATGACTGGCATCGCTACTCCATCAAGATGCACACTACGAATGCGACCATTGACGGTGCTTTGGTCCAAAACAAATACCATTCCTGCATCGACGTCGACATCAATAGAAAGCTCCCACTCTTCCTCATGCCGCGCTACTGATTCACTTGGGTTCGTAATAGAACAAGCCAAGACACGAGGTTCTCTGTGGGTTGCACCGAGCTGGTTGATTTTGCGAAACAGTGACTCCGGCACAAGCGCCAAAGGCTCGTCTTTCTGAGATTCATCTGCCGGGGTAATCAGCACCTTATACAGGTCATCCTCTGGCTGGAAGGCGTGAGCCGCGTTTGGTGTCAAGAAGAAACACATGGCAACACACACTCCAACATGGTGACCCGTGACAGGGAACCACATTCGAAGCACACTCAGCCGAAGTATTATCCCGATGAGCATCGACCACCACACCGCACGACTGACATCATTGAATGGTTCCGGGACCCATAAGCTCAGAACACCAGCAAGTAAGGTCAGCAAAAAAATACCCAGGGCACTTTCGGTCGGAAGAACAAGCACAAGGATAATTCCAAGGACTGCAGCAATAAGCGCAGCCGACCTCACAAACCATGCATCCATAATGATGAGGCTACCTCGATCACGACGCCCGACAACCGGAACAAAACGATAGTCTCGATAACCGGCAGCAATATCTTCATGGCTGCCAATGCCGCCAAGACGAGCGTCAGTCACTCTCGTTGTGAGTACTTTTCTTGAAGATGATGAACGTTGCCAGACGGCACCAAACAAACGAAAAAGCCATGAATTCGTAGACGTTGCATACTCATCCACGATGCGATGGGATTGAGATTGTTGACCAATTTCAACATCAGGCCCAAGGAGTACCCTCACGTCTCGCTGCAAGACAGGAACGTCAAGAGAGCCACCCTGAATATCCACCTGCCACCATCCCTGATTCGCTGCATGCTGTGCAACCGCACGTACCGTGAGCGTGAGTGAACGACGACCAAGGGGCAATTCAATAAGCACATCACCTCCTCCCGTCCCTCGCGCAACGCACTGAACACGCTGACCATCAACAAGTGCTCCCTGCAACTGCAGGCCAGCAGGAAGTGTAAAAGACACGTTTGCTCGTCCATGGTTCTCGATATCAAATGCTGTCTCATATTCAGTCGTACCAGCTGAATGGCACCAAACCGTTGTCTGTTCTCGCCATGCCCATGCCCGTGCATCTTTTCCATCAATGCCACCACCCGGGATTAACTCAGCCACAGGCTGTAGGTCTGTTCCGCTCATTCGATTGATGTCAAATGAAAACTCACCAACTGTCGAGTACGCCTGATCAGCAGCTTCATCACGGGGAGGCAATTCCTTGAGATGATGGTTGATCACTCGAGGACGAAATCGTCCAGCCTCACGAATTGTTAATGTTCCTTTTTGTTCAAAAGCACCGTCAACCCATGCCACGGGTACTGGTATCGGCCCTGGAAAAGGAATGGTGCATACAGCACGAATGGTAACTGGCTGCTCTGCGGCTGGAGTAAGTTCGACAACCCAGGTATCGGCTATTCTTCTCTTTTGCCGTCCTCGTGGCTTTACAGCGTTTTCAACACGCCTTGCCACAAGTGAACCTGTCGCCGGTGGTAATACTTGCCACTCCAGACGATCATCCATAACTGTGGAAAAGTGCACAACGATCGAATCAATTTCATTTCTATCTGGCACACAATCAAATGTAAAAGACTCCACCAATCGACCATCACGAGATGTCAACCGAACCTCCGCGTCAACGTTGAGCGGTGGACGGCGACGCACTAACGTCAATCGTGACTGTGAACCTCGACGGCCTGCTGGTAATCTGACGCGAACTCCGCTGTCTTCAATCAGCCCAGACAACTGTGGATCATTAATCGTTGCAGACGCTACATCTTGCTCTGTTTCAATCGTCATTTCAGCACCTGTTTTCAAAGCAAGCACTGGTTCCTGAACTTCGTCACGCAACACAACCATATCGAGTTCTGAGGCGGAGAATGAAACGCCTGGTGAAATGCCAGCTCGATGCCCCGTGATCTGGAGCACCATCGGATTCGCTGGAGTCACGGCAGATTTGAAAGCCACCCGCAACTCATTCCGGCCTCGTTGTCGCACAACTCGCCAGTCTGGAGGCTCATTGACCGCATCAACCATCGCTTCAGCTAACGGCGTTGTGAGTGATGCAGAAATCAACTCTACAGAATCAATAAACCAACCTCTTTCCAACCATCCTCGAAGCTCAAAGGCTTCGCCTTGGCCTACTTTGACGCGTGCTGTTAATCGTCCCAGGACCGCTTGCGGAGACACGTCGACAACCGTGACCCGCTGAACACTCACGTCCGCTGTTCGTGGTCCAACTGAGATATCAACCTGAGGATCCGGGCCCTGCTGCTCAATACAAATCTGTACTGGCTGCACACCATCCACAGACGTCCTATCACTGTATGGAACCCGCCAAGAAGAAATGGTTTCCGCTGCAACCACCTCTGCTCGCGTCAACTTGATGTCGGTAATCAGTTGCGCAGGATCGGTGTGGATGATAATTCCTCCACCAGCCCACACCTCCTCTTGCACAAAAACTAATGGAAGAGGAAAGAGGGATTCCTTCGAAGGTAGCGGCGCAACTGCATCAACACGTATCGGTTGCTTTCGCCCCAGACAGGCTGTCGGCAGGATAATTTGTACACTCGAGCCATCTTTTGATGCTCTCCACTGAGGCCGTGTTGAGAGCGGCGGTGCATTATGCAGAGTCACGTCGGTGATCAACGTGGACGGGCTCTTGTTGAGAACCAGTACACGTTCGTTGACAGCACGACCATCCTGAACAGCAGCGTCCCATACTGAATCTGGTTCGAAGATTGCCTGAATACGTATCTGGCTACCTATAATCTTCGCATCTGTCCACGAAACAAGTCGAGGAACCGAAGCAGGCGATTCAAGTTGGCTTGAACGGAGCCTAAACTCGACATGTGATTGGGAGCCAACCTCAATTCTCCATGTTTTGCGAACTGAGGATTTGTTCGTTGCATCTTTCTCTTCCCATACCAATGCACCTGGCACAGAGGGAATGATTTCTTGCGGAACAGACAAACGAATAACTGACGTCAATGCAGGCACAAGCGGAAGGATAATTTTACTAACGCCCACATCTCGGATCACAGGGCACTGCCAATCACACGTGTAGTCACCGGACTTTGGTGTGCTGATGGAAAGACTGCCATCCGACTGACCAAATACGATCGCATCACCTGTTCCAGCTGGTGTGATTAATTGTGCGTCCGTGACCATAAGTTGACCAAGACTCAACGTTGGCGCAAAAATTCCCTCACTCAGACTCCAATCAGCGACACCGCTCAGAATCACGCCATCCGCATTCAGATTGAGCTGAGCATCGTAGTGCACAACGTCAATGAGTGGCGAGATGGCATCAAGCGGATTCTCAACCATGTCATGCTGCTGCAATCGACCAAGAGCAGCATCAAAATCAGCAACTGACATTGGAATATAACGATCACCACCAAGCTCGATCGATGTCATATCTCTGCGAGGCACGTGCACACGCACGAAGCGCAGTGGATCATGTTCATCAGCTCCTACCAACAACGGGAGCATCATCAACAACACACCACAGACCCGTCGATTTAAAGCCTTCATGATGCTGACCGCCCAGGCGTTGTAATAGTTGCAGAATGCTGCATAGCAGATGACGCAACAATAATTGATGGAGACGAACTCCCCCTCATCACGGAACTATGGCGCAGCCCATTTCCAAACACATTACGGTCTGACCGCACAAGTAGCGTTCGCATTCCGGCCGCCATCAAAGAGAGGAAAATCCCAGGCAATGCCCCCTGTATCAACAGTGGCAGTAAACCTGGCAATGCAGATGATAAAACCATGAACACACTGGAAGCCGTAAGAACAATCAATGGCGAACGGAAAAAAGGCACGTACACCATGAGTAAGCCAACAACCAAAACAGGCCCAGATATTGATAGAACAATCAACCATGTGGCAGCCATCACAAGTATCTCGGTACCTGGAACACCCACTCCTGAGTACACAGCACGTCGTGTCACTAAACCAGCATCTACTGAATCTTGCTCACGTGACCGTGCCTGCCCTGCATTTGATCGCACCCACAGAGCGAGTTGTTCACGAGAGACAAACGGCTGTCGCTCTAACCCAAATGTGCCCCACACCCATTGCTGTTGAGCAGTCCATCGCTGTGGCGCTGCAACAACGTGCTGATTTGAAGGCACATGCACTTCCCAATAAAATCTTCTCTGCTGAACTCCTTGAATGAATGCAGGTGGAACAAGTTGAAGTTCCTCAAGTCCTGCAAGTCCGATGACGCCAGCGGGATTCCACAGTTGCTGCAATCGCACCTCAACAAGGACGTTTCTTCTTAACACTCCAGTTGGAAGCAGTACTTCGACTATCCCATCAGAACGAAACGTATTTTCGAGACGTTGACCATCCAACCAGACTTCTGCCGATGAGTTTTCATCGTCTCCGCCAGCTATTGGGTCGTAGGGCAATTGTATGAGAATCCGATCAACTGCAGAACTGATTGCATACGCAAATAAATCCTCTCGACGATCTGACAACAATCGGGTCTGTAACCAGGCTGCTTCAATAATTGTTTCACCCGACATCTCTTTTTGACGGGCCGCAAGTGCAAGTGGTGCAAAAGACTGAAATCTCGCTGTCGTCCAGAGACGGCTCGTACCACCACCTGGTATGGCTGCATCACGTTTCCAATCCTCTCCTCGAACATCAACAGCAACTGAATCAGCCACATCAATTTGCATCGTCTGGCGGCCAACCTTTGCGTCGACTGGAACGATAAAAGGGAGATCCTCCGCCACCGTTGTCTCTGGCGGAACCACTGGTGTAGGGATTTGATAACTTGCCGAGATTTCGCCATCTCCAAGCAGCGGCACCGGAAGCATTGTTCGAATCAGGACTGCATCGGACTCTACTGGAACAGCAACATCCTCCGATGAACTCGTTTCCGGAACGTCATCCGTCTGTGAAATAAGTGCGTCTGTGTCCTCAGCTTCATCTTTTGCGTTTGGCAACACGTTTTCAGTGTCTGGTGATTCCATCACGAGTGGGTTTAACAACTGTCCACCCTGTCGAATTTCAAGTGTCCCACTTTCCATTACATTGACCGGAACTCTCAGTTCAATAAATTCCAACGGAACGTACGCGACAGAAAATCGAATAATCTCTGCAACGCTTGTTATTTGTTTATCAATGCCCACCTGAGTCCGTATCGACGCATCCACACGTTGCTCAAGAAAACGTCGCTGGGCTTGAAAAACTCCATCTGGACTGTCAAGCCGATAGGCTAATGTGCGTCTGTCCACATCAGACCGCACCTGCACTGGTGCAACCTGCCGAACAAGTCCCCGAATAGCAGACACGTCAGGAATGAGTTCTATATCTGTTTCACTGGAAATAAGTACAGATGCTGGACCAAGAAGGCCTGCCTCAGGCAACGGGAACGTCCAGGCAACCTCCTCTGATGCTTGATCAAGCGGACGGCTGCAACGAAAATCGATTACCGAGTTTCCAGAAAGACCTTGCTGAAATGCAATCACTAGCTTGTCACCATCAGAATCAGTAGACGTGGTATCAACGAGACCAATAGGACCAACATCCTCTACCTCCCATCCATCGAGCGCAATCATCAACCGTGATACGGCTGCCCCACGAACACTTGTTCGCAGGCGTGCTTCAAGAGCGACTCTCGTGGCACCAACGGTGTATTGATATTCCGGCTCGATGACCACACGACTTCCACGCGGACGCACACGGAGCGGCAACGATGCCGGCTGAGATTCATAGGCAAAAGCAGCCACAAACCCATCAATTTTTGCTGACGGTGGTGGGTCAATGCGTCGATTGAGACCAAGATCCTCCCACTCTACTTGCCAATCACCAAGCACAACGATGCTCACACGCCCCCGCTGACGCCAATCAGGAATACCTTCGACACGAAAACCAACGGCCTCAAATGGGTCCCTACCTGAGGCATCAACAGTACGATCACACTCCAATCCAACGGTCACCTCACCAGACGGCTCTCTGGCGACCTGTACAACAGCAACCGGTGACTCCGGACTTCCCTTCTGTTCAATGAGGATCGATGGAGCTCGTACACTTCTCAGGGTGGTTCGAGGAGGTAAACCTATCTGCAAAACAGACGTGGTTCTTGGCAGATTCTCAAAACGTAATGTTGAGTTGATGAATGCGTTCTTCCCATCGACACGGATCAGACTCTCTGCCGTTACACCCGGAACGGCTGCAAGGGTTTGGCTTGGCTTTCGTTTGTCACTTACTCGAACCTCTATCTGACCAACACCCCCAACTACGCGTACTCGACTTTCTGAAGACTGATTGTCTTGGCCGTCAACAGGGTCAACCGATGCTGAAAGTGAAACTGGCCAAACGGTCACTGCTGGCTGCTTTCTCTTTGTTCGAATCTCCAACAAGGAAGCCGTCGCAGGAGGGATATTTACGGTAACGGTATCTGATGTACTTGATGATTCAACAAGGACTCTCCCGGAGATGCTGACTTGATGCTGAACCTCATTCTCCGTTGAATTAAACCACACCCGAGGTGGCCGCAGTGATTCCGACACCTCTGAAGATGTTGCAAAGAACATATCTCCAGGTCCCTCATGGACTGGAGCCCCGGTGATGACAAAGCCACGCAGGTCGATCGGCAGACTGACCCAGCCACTTCGAAGTTGGCGAACAGAAAATTGCACTTCTGCAACACAAGATTTTGCAGCAGCCTGAGAATCTTCCAATGGATCAGGCAAGGTAATGTCCAGAGTGATAGATTCCAAAACGGCGGCCGGAGGCTGAGGCTTACCCGGCAAGCCATCCTTGAGCCTCATCAAATCAATGAAGTCCCGGTAACGAAAACCTGGGACCGGAACAAGACGGCCAATGTCGTTCTCTAAATAGAAAAGTTCAGGCGTTACTTCCTCAACGACTTCAACTTTTTGAGTATGATCTCCAGGACTTGCTTGCTCTGGGACAACAGACTCATCGATCGTCTGTGAATCTCGTAGGACGGGCTCAACAGATTCAACAAACTCAACCTCTGGCTGCGCAAAGGCATGGGCTGCGAGTGTTCCCAACACCGCAGCTACACAACAATTAAAAGATCTTAGATACACCCGATCAGTCGTCACAAGCACACATCCGCGTTAGATGACCCAACGACTCTAACGATTACGCAAACAGGAAAAGATTGAGGAGACGCTCTTAAACGTAGCACGTTCAGGACAAAGAGGCGATTTTTCCTCGTCGGCAACATCGTCAAAATCGTTAGGATGCAATGCCAGCAGATAGCATTTTCTGCATGGAAGAGAACAGTTCGAGAGAACTTGTAGCAATAAACGCTGGACGATCAAGGGAAATTGACGGGGAGGGCGGTCCACAAAAAGGGCCGATACAGGCCCCTGCTTCACGAGCAATAAGCAGACCTGCTGCTACATCCCAGCAGGCAATTTTTCGAACCCAAAATGCATCAATTCGGCCACAGGCCAGATACGAGAGATTGATCGCTGTTGAGCCAGTTCGACGTACAGAATGAACATTTGAAACAATAGAAAGAAAATCGTTGACGGACTGTGCCTCACTGGAGACATGAGGAGGAAAACTCGCGGCAGCCAAAGCGGATGATGAATCTACCTCACCGCTCACTCGA
The DNA here is from genome assembly GCA_902629495.1 of Planctomycetaceae bacterium. Next base: position 37,848 of record CACORA010000011.1, on the reverse strand, counting down.
ATGGGTTGTCCATTGCATGTTGCACCAGCACCGCTTCTGGCAGCGAAGCATTCATCCCGCTCTGGATCGTAGATAACACCAACGAGAAGCTCATCGCGGTATGCCAGCGCAACGGAAACGCAATATGCGGGAAAACCATGAACGTAATTACTTGTTCCGTCAAGTGGATCGACAATCCACCGCATTTCCTTGTTGGGTGACTTGTCCTTCTCATCTCCCTCCTCACCCACAAAGCCGTGGTCGGGAAATGCTCCGAGAACAATTCGCCGAATCTCATCTTGGGACGCAAAGTCTGCTTGAGTAACAAGGTCCCTCGGCCCCTTGGTTGACGCTTGAAATCGCCCTACCCAGTCACTGAGTACTCGCCCACCTGCACGAGAGGCTTGTTCACAAATGACCAACGGATCGGAAGCAAAAATGGACCAGTCAATAGTTGTCATAGGTGATCACTCAAAAAATGCTCAACGTCGGTAGAGTTTTAAAAAGTACGATAGACTGACAGGCATATCATGACACCAAGGAGGATTTTGTGCCAACACGCTCATCAGTACCAACCACCATTCTCTTTGATCCAATTCACACTGAACCGCAACATTGTTTCGCAACAGTTGATCTTGAGCAACCCACCCAGGGCATTGTCTTTGAAAAATACAAACTCCTTGGTTTGGATCTCCACGCCGCATGCAGCGTACATGACTATTGGCTACGTGGAGAGGATGTCGTTGCCGTCTATACACCAAATGATGAAAGAAATCTTCGTGCCACTGCAATGTGGAGACAACGTCATCAAGAAAATATTACGTCTTGGGAATTGATCGCATCAGTCACCACAAACAACATGCTTGGGGATGCGTCGATTTGTATTGTCAATGAATTAGATATCAGCCAGATTGTCACGGGGTTTGCTTCGGGCACAACCATTCATTGGAAGCATGCTGATGAGGACGCGGCAGATTGTGTGCTCCTTCGCCACCCGCAGTCTGAACGCAGTCTCCTGATTGCCCCTCATCCATTGAACAGAGATACTTTTTCTATTGAGCACACAAAGGATCGTATGCTGCTAAAAAACTTCTTCTTTTCAGCAGTGGCTGAACGTGGCGTCCTCTTCAGAAGTCAAATAATAGCTGCTATTGGACCTGCGATAAACGATCGTGAATGGGCATCACACATGTGGTCCAAAATCGTAAACACCCCACCCATGCTTTCCTCCTGATCCACCAACGGCTTTCGATGAGCAAAGAACGCACGACAAAACAGCACCGTTTTCGTAAAAAACTGACGTAGCGTTGAACAAACTCCAGGCGTTACAGTGCCCCTATCTTGCCTGGGTTCTCTGGTGCCTTTCATGGTCAGTGGCATCCACAGTCACCAGATCGATCCGTAGGTTTTGTCTGACCTGTTATGACGAATCGTTCGAGGAGCCTTTCATCGTGGCCGACATCGTTTTTGCTTTTGATCCGGCAATTGACCGACCTCCTGCAGTTTCAGAAACTGCTCCGCAAGCGCTTGCCCAAGCATTATCGATTGCTCCACTGCATGCGTTTCAAAAAGCGGGGAGCATTGCTCGTGAGCAGAATGCATCAGCATTTGTTCTGTGTGGCCGAGTGCTTGATCCCTATCGGGCTAGTCCTGCGCAAGCAGCTGCGGTACGTGACGTGATTCTAAATTTGTCTCATGATGGATGCCAAACCATCTGGATCATGCCAGACTCTGACACGCGTGAAGCCGTTGCGAGGGCTCTTGGAGAACCTCACGGGCTTCTCTTCGCAACCCCTTCCATGCCTGTACAACTTGAGGTCCGCGGCTTACCCGTAGAGATTCTTCCATCCCATAAAGGTATCACGGCAACGCCACAGCATAGATCTGAAGGCCGTTCGGGATTGCTCACGCGAAAGATTTTTGTCGGATGGGATGATTCTTTTTGGTCATCACAGCGTTGGGAGAACAAGGACGCGCATGGCTCGCCAGCTTCACTAACGGAATGGCTTCAGCCGGGTTGCTACTGTCTCTGGGGTTCACGACGCTCCAATTCGATTCCAGCGGGTATTCGTCATATTCCACCTCTTCAACCGCATTCAATTGATGAGGTCTCCGGCGGCAGTTGCAGTCTTTTATCCTTGATAGAACTCGAAAAAAATGGTGCAGCAGACGGTGGATCGGCCCGCTGGCAGACCAAACAAACTCACAGTGTTCGCTGGACGACACTTACTGTTGAATCGGCCACAGGCGGTGATGAAGAACTCGCGACGACGATTTGGTCAGCAATTGAATCACTCCCCGCTGCCACGCATGATGTCATGCAGATCATCCGGTGCCATATTGAATGCGGCACAAGCGTTTCTCGTCGAGTTCGGGTAGCAGAAATAGCTGCTGAGACACTGGCTCGATTGCGTGCGCTCATTCATGAAAAAGAAATGCTCATATGGTGTGAAGAAATATGTGCTGATCCACACGAAACATTCGCGCCCCTCGGTCACACCCGGTCAGGCGGTCAGCCTGGCAGCACAACATCTTTTTCCTCTGCGCTCGCGGATATCGTAAACCGTATCGAATACGAAAATGTTCCTCGTGATGACATACCTGCTGACATGGCCCGTGAAGCAGGCTGGCTTGCGTTAGAGCTACTCGAATCGGCATAACCATGCCTACAGCAAGGACGAACTATGTTTATTGAACACATCGAGGTCGAGCAATTTGGTTCTCTCTCAAATATCTCCATGCACGACCTTGGTTCTGGAGTGCAAGTACTTCACGGAACAAACGAGATCGGAAAAACATCGCTACTCGAATTTGTTCGTGGTGTATTCTTTGGTTTCGAGGCCTTGTTTCGTCGCGGAGTATTGGATCCACAAGTTCCGTGTGCAGGTCGACTCGTCGTTGTTGTTGGATCTGAGGGCAGGCGGGTGTCAATCGAGCGGCGACACGAAGGGCCTCACTTGGCCTCCCTTACCCGAGCAAGTTATGAAGACGATGTCATCGGTCTTGGCGGTGACACTGGCGACGTTGTCAATATTACAGATCTTGATTCCACGTCTGGCCAAGACGGACCGATCTATTTACAAGATCTCGTTGGGGACATCGATGAATCGGCCTTCACCAATGTGATGGCGTTTGGCCTGGACGAGTTACACGAACTTCGCACCCTAGACCCAGAGGGCTGTGGCAGCCGCCTGTATGAACTTGCTGCTGGACTTGACCGTTCAAAAGTGAGTCGAGTGCTTTCCCATCTTCGGGACGCTACGGATCGCCTTGATTCATCTGAGCCAACCGTTTCCCCAATAGAATCGCTTGAGCAAAGAAAGGTTGAACTTCTTCAACGCATTAAGGCCATGAACGCCCCTGCCTTGAGTGCAGGTAACGTGGCTGCTGAAGTAGACCGTATTGAATCCAAAATCCATGCTCAAAAAGAAGCTATTGTTCGCTCAGAGCACTTCGAAGATGTCATTCGAGAAGCCCTTCCACTTGAATCGCTTTATCAGGCCAGGGGGCAGGCAGCAGAGCGTTTGGCTTCGATAAATACCTCCTCTCTCGTCCATCCAGATCGAGATGTCTGGAAGCGGATGTCTCGCTATCGTGATCGTCTCATAAAAGAGGCAACAACACGAAAAAAAATCCGTGCAAAACGTGCGAAAACCCTTTCCGCTCTTCCTGAGGCTACGCATGTATGGAACAAGAGAGCAACCGTCACGTCTCTCCTTGATGAAGAACCTCGCGTAGAACGGCTTGTTGCAGAGATCGCTCGTAGTGAATCTCATGCGCGTCTCGCTGCCCGCCGATTTGGTGAACAGATAGGCATGGCCGGCCTCTCCCGACTTGTCCCTATTGAGCCTACTGGTGATATGGCAACCGATGCTTCAACCGAACTTCTCCTTCCAGAAGGTTTTGCGTTGTCATTTGCACCACTGCGAAACCGTGCACGTCAATGTAGTGTTGCATCAAAGGAACTTGCCATCGCCAAGCGGGCTGTGACTGAGGCTGAAGATGAGCTTGATGCAACTCGCAATCTTGTCTCTGGTGCTGGATCACACTTAAACGGCATGACTATTACTGAAGCGATTGAAGAGGCTGGCGGACAAGCATCCGCTATTCGTAATCGAATCGCTGCAGGTGAACGCCTCAAAGAATTAGACGAATCACTTGTTTCACTTGAGCACGAAGTGAATCGGCATATGGAGGGACAATTATTACCACTCGGGTGGCTCATTCCACTTGGAGGACTGTTTGTTGTTGGGGCCGCCATGCTTCTGTCTGGTCTGCTCCTGCCAACGAGTGTGACCGGATCCCTTGCGTATGCAATCGCTGCTCTTGGTATTGCCGGAACGGGAGTAGCTTCTGTGACAACATGGTCACTTGATCGAGCTGCATCAACTCGCTTGGAAGCCGCAAAACAGCAATATGAAATGGTCACAAAGCAACGGGAGGCCACTGTAGCGCAATTGTCTCAACTTGAGGGAGTCCTCCCGTGCAAGTCCTCGGAAGCACTTGATCAGAGACTTACGGGAGTCCAGGAAGAAGTTGAACGCCTCGAGGGACTCGCAGGACGTGAAGCTTCTATTCAGGTGCTTTCCGAGCGTTTGACTGTCGCTCAACAAAGCCTTCAGCAGGCAATCAAACGACGAAAATCAGCGCGACATCATTGGCGACGCTCATTGGAACATCGTGGGCTTCCCTCCACTCTGACGCCGCGTGACATCCGCCTCATTGAGCTTCATCGACAGTCACTCCTGACTCTTGATGATGATCGCCGCCGACTGTCGGACGAGGCACGGCACAAGAGAGAAGAACTTGCCGACTGGTCGCATCGTATTGATCAAGTCATGGTGGACTGTGACCTTGTTCCAGAAGGGAGTCCACTGGATCATATCCGTCAACTCAAAGAACAACTGGAACAAGACCGACAACTTGTCCGCGCACGTGCCAAAGCAACTCGGAATCTTGAGCGCGCTCGACGGCGACATCGCTCGATGGTCAAAAGGGTAAAGTCTACTCAAAAAAAGATTGAAAAACTCTTCCTGCAGTGGGACACAACGTCAGAAGAAGCATTCCTTCAAAAAGTGGATCAACGCCCTTTGCACAAACGTCTGCGAAAAGAATATGAAGCAGCTGAAACCGATTGGATTAATGCACGACAACACATAACGGAACCACCGGATCTTGATGATTGGCTTAGCGAGTCTGAAACAATCACCTTTCAGACACGACTGACGGATGCCACGAAGACCACAGAGCAGCTCCGAGACTCCCTGCGTTCACTTGAAGAGCAACTCGCCCCACTCTCAGAAAAACTGCAGTCTGCAAAACACGACCGCTCGACTGAACCACTTCAGGCAGAATTGGCAAAAATTGAGCGTGAACTAGCAACGCAACGTGACCGCAGGCAGTTACTTGAGCGAGCCGGCAGCCTACTCGAAGAAACGCGAGCGGTTGTTGCTCGCGACCATCAACCTCCAACACTGCGAGACGCATCTCACTGGCTCATGAGACTGACGAACGGTCGCTACACACGCATCACCACTGCTGTTGATGAAGCACGCCTTGAGGTTCATGATGCAAGCGGCTCACTGTGGCAACCTGAAAGACTGAGTCGAGGCACTCGTGAACAGGTATTTCTCGCGCTTCGCCTTGCACTCATTCGAGATCTACAGCGACATGGCGTCATGCTACCGGTCGTAATGGACGATGCTTTAGTCAATTTTGATGACTCACGAGCAGAATCTGCCGCTCGCGTACTAGTAGAATTTGTGGCTGATCAACCACAAGCACGTCAACTGCTTGCCCTTACGTGCCATGCTCATGTCGCATCATTATTTTCCAACGCTGATGCAACAGTACGAGAGCTCAATTCAGTTGAAAGAAAGAAAAAAACAACTGTTCGCACGCGGGCCAGAAAAACAGACAGTCCAACGCCTGTCACGAAGCGAAAGCCGACAACATCGGATGCCCAAACGACTGACACGGACAGTACATCATGGGATGCCGAGAACTACTTTTTCGGAGATCAAGCCGACAGTGATTCTGAAAAGAGAAAAAAAACCAAAAAAATAAAACGCAAGAAAAAAAACACTGAAGCATCACCCGACGCGTGATTGGATCTGCTGCACATAACGTGACCGCATAGTTACAAGCACAAGACAAAGATATCCATTCGCGCCAATTGATACAAAAAGAGTGATGAGGCTACCAATCAGAAGTGGCCAAGGCTTTGTCTCTGACGAAGATACTGCCTCTGCAACAGTAACTGGTGCTGTTGCAACCGCTGGAATGACTCTCGGTCGCTTCGCTGCATCACGAACCTCACGTTGCACAGAAGGGGGCCATGAATCTGCTACATAAATTTTTACACGCCGAACATTTTGTGAATCTGCTGGAACATCACTCGTAAACGTGTAGGGCGATGCCTCTCGAACCAGATCCGGCTCAACACGGACCAAATAGTCCCCGCCACCATCTTCACTTGGTACATAGGCCGTCTCAATCCCAGTGATGAGCATTCCTGCAAGAAGGATAAGCGTCTTGATCATTCGATGATTCTCCGCTGAACGGTTTCGTTACTCAACTCCAGAAAGCATTGTCGCAACAACTCCACTACTATGATTTCACACTGGCAGCATCCTTTGATGCAACTCCTGAATCTATGACCCCTGCCTCAACAGGAATCTCAGCAGGCTTTTCAGCCTCTGAAAAGGTGACTAATTCAGTCTGAAGCATCGTCAAAGCCGCCTGAAGAAAAGCAACAGCAATGGGGCCAATAAAAATCCCAATGGGCCCAAGAGCTGCAACGCCTCCAAGCACACTGAGTAATGCAAGCAGGGGATGCAATTTGGATTGACCATGAAGCACAATGGGCTTAATCACATTATCAATGGTTGAAACGACGCAGAGACCCCATATCGCTAATCCAATGGCCGCAGCAGTACTCTTCATGAAAAAAAGCAGATACAAGCTGGCAGTGACCCATACTGCTGCAGCTCCAACGAATGGCACAAGTGATCCAAAAAAGGTGAGAAGCGTGAGAAGAAAGACTGACTGGAGACCAGCGACATAAAAACCAAAGCCCGCGAGAATAGCCTGAACAATCGCGGCTAATAATGTTGAGCTCACTACGGCTCGGCTGACTTCCTCAAATTCTTCCAGCAACTGCCATTGATAACGACGATCAAGCGGGACGAGCCGCATCACCGCGTTGAACATTCTTGGACCATCGGCAAGAAAGTAAAAGAACGCAACAATGAGAACAACAAGTCCAATCACAAGCTTTACAATGGCCTTGGACGCACCAGCAGCGATTGGTCCAATCCAGTCTTCAATGAGCTTCCGCAATTCGTTGTTGACCCCGTCAGCAGATAGTTCCATGCCAGTTGTCTCATTAATGGAGACAACCAGTTTTTCTAAAACAGCAGGGTCAAGCTTGAGACCACTCGGAGAACTCAACATGGTTACTGCTTCACCACCAGCACGAACCAGTAAGAGCATGAGCGGTACAAGGACGATTGTGAATACAAAGAGGGTGGTAACACCAGCTGCAAACCAATCTGGACATTGCAACTTCCGCCGAAGTGATCGATAGAAGGGCCCAAAGATGACAACCAGCATGGCCGCCAGCAGAAGTGGCAGTAGAAAAATGGCCATAACTCGCAGAGATAACAGGCCAAAGACGACGACCAGCCCAACGAGAACACCGAGTGATATAAGGCGGGCCATAAGATTTTCCTACAAAAATGACAACTCTGGTGAGCGACGTCGTGTCCACACAAAACCCTCACCGTAGTCGCAATTCTAATGCAAGGGTATCCTAATCACAGTAATTCTTAAAAACTCCATGTTCTGACCGACACTTATGCCCAAACCTACCATTTCACTTGTGATTCCAGTCCGGAACGAAGCTGGAAACATTGTTCCATTGGTTTCTGAGATCCAGCAGGCCATGGAAGGTGCAAACCTGTCATGGGAACTGTTTATCGTTGATGACGGATCAACCGATGCATCGTGGGATGAGATCAATCGCCTGACACACGATCCCCGAATTAACGGAATCAAGTTAGACCATGCACAAGGGAAAACAGCTGCTTTAGCAGCTGGATTTGCACGGTGCCAGGGCCAAGCGTATGCAATGCTTGATGGAGATGGTCAGGATGATCCAGCTGAAATACCAAAAATGTTCAGCATGCTGCAGCCGCATGAGTCGAGCACCACGCCAGCGGCTGATCTGGTCAATGGATGGAAAACGCCCCGACTCGATCCGTGGCATAAAACCTTTCCTTCACGAGTCTTCAACAAACTCGTTGGTTGGATGACTGGCCTGCATCTTCATGACCACAATTGCGGCCTGAAGGTCATGCGATCAGATGTTGCACACCAACTTACGCTGATTGATGACATGCATCGATTCATCCCTGTGATGGCATCATCTCGGGGGTTTCGTGTTATTGAAGTTCCAATTCGTCATCGTCCACGTGTACGAGGCACATCAAAGTATGGCGTTGGTCGTTTCTTTCGTGGTTTTCTTGATTTGCTCCGTGTTGCCATTATTGTCCGTACTGGCAGCCACTTTCATCGACCACATGAGAATGATCCTCAAACGAATAGGTTTTGGATGTATGCAATACTTGCTGCCATCGTGCTTGGCAGTGTCATCGGCCGGCTAGGTGCGGTCTCGAGTATTGACAAAATTGCACTTGAAAAGCGACTCATTGCTGATGCAATTACCAAAGCGACCAACAGTGGAGTTGAATTTGATGAAGATGTTCTTCGTCAACGCATTGTGGAAAGCAAGCGACTGATGCGGCCTTTTCTCTCCGCCAATGATCGCAGTCGCTGGCTTACCATTCGATCTCTGGTGGAAAATGGTTCCTTTGAAATTGATCAACTGATCAGTGAACCTGGCTGGGACACCATTGATGCGGTTGCTCATCCCGATGCCTCCGGAAATCTTCATTTGTATTCAAGTAAACCACCCATTCTTGCTGTCCTTGCTGCAGGTCCGTATTGGCTCTTGAATCGATTGACTGGATGGACACTTGGGGATCACCCTTTTGAAATGGGACGAATGCTTATGGTCCTGTTTGGGCTCGTCCCTCTCGGATTACTCATTTTTTTTACTGCCGGGATCGTCGACCGTCTAGGACATACTGACTGGGGACGATTGTGGTCCGTGGCACTCATTGCCGCAGGCACCTTTCTGACAACCTTTGCTATCGTTCTAACGAATCACCTGCCGGCTGCTGTGTGTGCTGCAGCGAGTCTTTGGATTCTCCTAAGAATACATCTTGATAACGCTCGTTCATGGAGCATGTTTCTGTGTGCTGGTCTGACTGCTGCTTTGACGGCTGCTTTTGAGCTCCCTGCGTTGTCATGGCTTGTCATCGTCTTATTGATGTTGTTTCTTGTTGATCAACGCAAAACTGTGTTTGTTGCATTGCCAGCTGCTGCAGGCATCGCAGCACTTTTCTTTTTCACGAACTGGTTAGCGCATGACACACTTGTACCACCGTATGGACACCGAGGGTTCGGAGAGGCCATCGCAATCGATCCTCCTGGGGCAACCTGGAATCCAAACAACTGGTACGACTACTCATGGCCACGCTCTGATGGAAGAATCGTGTCGAGCTATTGGCGAAACCCTGGAGGCATTGATAAAGGTGAGCAATCAATCGCTGCATACACCTTTCACGTGTTGATTGGCCATCACGGCATCTTTTCGCTGACGCCGGCCTGGCTTTTGGTGATCCCGGGGCTACTCTACCTGCGCTCACCGCAGCATGATACTTCATCAACAGAGGCCCGCATCTTCAAACGTCGGATAGCACTTGCAATCACTGTCGTATCAGTGGCCGTCATTTGCTTCTATCTCAGCAGGCCCCAAATTGACCGAAACTACGGAGGTATGACGTCAGGGTTTCGATGGGCTTTTTGGCTTGCCCCGTTGTGGATGGCAGCAGTGGTTCCAGCGGCTGACCGACTCTCGAAAAGTCACTGGGGACGATCGTGCGCCCTTATTCTTCTCTTTTTCTCCGTGCTTTCAGCAGCGTTTCCAACCTGGAATCCTTGGACACTACCGTGGTTACATCAATGGCTTATCCATATTGGTTTCGCGCCCGTCCTTTAGTAATTTTGTTGAATCAAACGATGTGCCTCGGCTGGCCAATAACTCGGGATTTCAGCCTCAACAGTTCTTAATTGCTTTGTGTCCGGATCATGAAACGTTATCTTCCATGCGTGGAGGGCAATGGGAGCCTCTCGTGGCGTCTCACTGCGACCCCAAAAATCCCATTGTGGATCAGACATCAGATCGTATTGTGCACCGTACAAAATATCACCAATAATCGGCATTCCACGCGCAGCGGACTGCACTCGGAGCTGATGCATCCTTCCTGTCTGTGGCTGCAACCAAAGAAGTGCCACCGTACGTTCTCCCGGCCCAGGCAAGAAGCCGAGTTGGGTACTTCGAGTATGTGCCTCTCGAGCAGACCTTTCATCAGACGATGAAATACAGGCTTGTGATTCATTTGGTATTTTGGCAATCCAATCATGCCAGTTCTGGTTACTAAAACACGCCTCTGATCCTTCAAGGGCACCTTCGTCACGCGAAGATACTTCTGTCATGGCAAGATATGTTTTCTCAATCTGTCGTCGCTCAAACTGACGAGACAACTGACGAGCTGCCCGAGGTGTATTCGCAAACAACATCACGCCTGACACTGCACGATCAAGACGATGAGGCACACCAACGTAGGAATCATGGGGCAACGTTGAACGCAACCACTGTTCAACCGAGTGAATCCCATGCGGGGCTTGGGTGGGAAGGCCATATGGCTTAATAACACCGACAACTCCTGAGGACTGAAAACAGATGCGCGGAACCACAGAATCACCTTTCGAAAACAACGTATTCACTGGCTGCAAACACTCATTGTGAAAACATCGGTTCTTCCTACGCAAGCACTTTGGTATCAATCGCAAATTGAACCATCGCTCCGACAGAACGCCTTGACCATGCCCTCCAAAGTGCCATCAGACGAAGAATGCATTATCCGAACCATCTGAATGCGGGGTTTCCGTAAATAAAGAATTTTGCTCTTATATTCTGGATCGGTGTTATCTACCATCCAGAATGATTTCATCAAAAGGATTTGACATGCCATCGCCTGCTCCGGACCTAGCAGAAAACAAAGACTCTGAATGGGTGAGTGATGCGCGTCGTGCAATTCGTCAAGCACAAACGGACTACTTTGCCGTGAAACCATGGCGTTATTGGTTGGACTTCCTTGTTTCCCTTGTTCTTGCCTATACGTCAGCCACTGTGTATCTCGTCTCTCCGATGGGATCCTGGCCCCAACTGGCAGCCTTCCCGATTGCTGTTTTTTGGCTCTACCGACTCGGATCACTCATCCACGAAGTCTGTCATCTTGGCCATCATGAAATGCAGGTTTTCAAAGTAACGTGGAACCTGCTGGTTGGTGCCGTCACACTTACACCCTCACCGTTTTTCACCCGTCATCATCGCGATCACCACAGTGCAAAAATGTATGGCACTCCGGAAGATCCCGAATACGTTGCCAACGTACTTGAAGCTGGAAACTGGAAAAGCGCAGTCCTGTATGCCGTTCACATTCTCGTATTTCCAATCATGGTATTTCTACGCTTTCTATGTGTACCTCTCACATTTCTCTCACCAGGGCTCCGGCAACTGACACTTGAGCGAGCAAGTTCTCTTACGCTAAATCCACGCTATCGACGAAGAGTGACTTCGTTTGATCAGAAAGCTATTACGATGATGGAGATTCCGTGCTTCATTCGAGCAGCTATGATTCCGACCTTTATCTTGGTTGGAGTGAATCCTCCCAGCCGTATTCTTCTGCTCTATGTGTTGGCCCTGACAACTGTCGTACTGAACCAGATGCGTCAACTGGCAGATCATCATTTCACAGGCGATGGCGAGATAGCATCATGGGAGTCACACATCCTCGATTCCTGTAACTTTACAGGCTGGGACCCTCTCACGTGGCTTTTCTTTCCTTTTTCCATCCGATATCACGCCCTCCATCATCTTTTCCCATCCATGCCATACCACAACCTGAAACCGGCACATGACCATCTCGTACAAACGTTGCCCAAAGACTCTCCATACCTCAGTCTTGATCAACCAGGGTGGTGGAGTGTTGCAAAGCGAACAGTGTTTGGCCCCACCCCGGCAGCCTCAGTGACATTGGACCCTCAGGTCAACAACTCATAAACAACTATGACTCGTGGGGCTGTCGATAGAGCACAAAACCTTCAATCGCCTCATACTCAGGTAATCCCAAACGGTCGTAAAGCTGCGCTGTTTCCCTATTTCGATCTTCAGCCCGCTGCCAGAATTCACGCGGATCAGTTGGACCAGGAAAAAGGGCACGATCTTTTTGGCTTTCATGTTTGAAAATCGCCATTCTTTTGCGTTCAACTTCATCCGGAGAAAGTGGGACAGCCATCTCAATCTCGTGTGGCTCCCATTCTTGCCAAGCCCCACGATAGAGCCACAACTCACAGTGCTGGGCCCAGTGCTGATCTCTGAGTTGGCTAAACGCAGCAGTAACCGCACCGAGGCAGACCCGATGAGTGCCATGCGGATCTGAAAGATCACCTGCGGCGTAAATCTGATGCGGCTTCACGTGCTCGAGTAGTTTCGCAGTTATTGCAATATCATCATCCCCAATTGGTTTCTTTCGAACTCTTCCGGTCTCATAGAAGGGTAGATCGAGAAAATGAATCCGTTCTGGTAACACACCTGAATATCGAGCACCCGCACGAGCTTCTGTTCTTCGAATTAATCCTTTTACCGTCTGCAATTCTTCGATGTCCACCGCGCCTGCGTGTTTTGTTCGGAGGAACACTCGTATCTGTTCAGCAATGTCTCCGGTCTTGGCCCCCACGCCAAATGCCTGACAAAACTCTTCAACAAAATCAACATGCCGATCAGCTGATTCATCCCATACGGCAATGTTTCCGCTGGTTTGATAGGCAACGTGTACTTCGTGCCCCTGTTCACAAAGTCGAATCAACGTGCCCCCCATGCTGATCACATCATCATCAGGATGCGGACTGAAGATGACGATTCGCTGAGGAAACTTTTCACCTGCCGCTGCCACGGCTGCCCGGACCCGGCGTATTGTCCCGGGCTTGCCAGCGGGCCAACCCGTAATTGTATCTTGAATCTCACGAAAAACATCGATGTTAAGATCGTAAGCTCGCCCACAATTTGAAAGCAGATCTTGAAGCCCATGCTCGTTGTAATCTTCATCCGTAAGCTTAAGTATTGGCTTCTTGAGTTTGAGTGCTAACCAAATAACGGCCTTACGAATCGTAGGAGCCGTCCACTCGAGCCCCAAACTCTCCAGCGGCCCAACGAGCCACGGCGACTCAAAACGAGACAGCTTTGCTGCTGCCGCTTCATCTAAAATAAATCGTGCATCTGGATGCTGCTGGAGTGCACTTGCCGAAACATGACTGCATGGCTCTTCCTCCACTGCCCTGTGCACGATTGACGCCTTATGCTCCCCAAAGGCAAGAAGAATAACGCGACGCGCATCAAGAATTGAGCCAACGCCCATGGTTATTGCCTGACGAGGCACATTCCACTCACCAAAAAAATCACTCGCTGCATCTGCTCGCGTCACACTATCAAGCGTGATAAGACGCGTACGACTTTCTAGAGCACTTCCCGGCTCATTGAACCCGATATGTCCCGTTCGACCGATGCCAAGCAGTTGGAGGTCGATTCCACCAGCCGCCTTGATCTGCTCTTCATAGCGACCACACTCCACGGGAACATCTTTCCGCTCAAGCATTCCATCGGGAATATGAATACTCGAATCAGGAATATCAATGTGGTCAAACAGGTGCTCTCTCATGAAGCGATGGTAACTTTGCAAGGCGTCAGGCTGCATGGGCCAATACTCATCCAAATTGAATGTTATGACCGTTTTGAATGACACACCTTCCTCCCGATGGAGGCGTATGAGTTCATCGTACACTCCAACTGGCGTACTTCCTGTAGCGAGGCCAAGAACTGTTTTCTTGCCAGCTGCAGCACGAGTCTGCACAAGGTCAGCAATGTCTCTGGCAACCGATTGACTTGCGTGTAGCGGCTGTTCGTATACCGAGACGGGCACACGCTCAACATCATGAACATGAGGCAAGGGACCACTATAGATTGGAGCCACATCATTCGATGAAACCGTCACACTCATTTCGTACATCCTCGACTATTGAACCATGAACCTTCAGTGGTCTACTTCACACCAATTTCGTTTTTCCTGGGATAGCAAATTGAGGTTGGGGTAACGTGCCATTCCACGAAAGATCACTCGGAAAGAGATCCATCTCAGATTTTTTTGCCAGAAAGTCCCACGTCACACGTTTACCTGTATAGGCGGCAACACGACCAAGAACAGCTGTCATAGAACTGTCGGCTGTTTGCCTCAACTCAACAATTGGCTTACCGCTTCGGATGGAGTCAATGAGATCCTTGTGCTCCTGCTTGTACGCATCAGCAATGCTTCCCTTCATTTCCCAGGTCGTAGAACCCTTTCGGTCCGTGATCCGAGAACCACTACTCATGGACCCAATGTGACACATCCCATGCGTGCCGTAGATTACGGTGCTATTTTCACCAGAGGCCCCTGGTATCTGACGACACATAAAAGAAACAATGCGACTCCCTGGATATTCGTAGTCAACACTGACACTATCCCACATCTCACTGTCTGAAGGCCTGGTAAATCGACCTCCAGATCCATACGCAGATACCGGAGGGCCATCCATCACCCAATTGACTGTGTCAATGTTGTGAACAGCCTGCTCTACAATTTGATCGCCACTCAGCCAGATGAAGTGCATCCAATTATTGAGTTGATATTCAGCATCACTCATCTCCGGCTTTCTTTCTCGATACCAAATACCAGAAGAGCAGTAACGCGTAGTCGCACTGACAATATCTCCTATTGCACCAGCCCGTATCTGCTCAACTGCACCAATGTAATTCACCTGCCGTCGGTACTGTGTACCGGTCACAATGGCCGTGCCATTAGCGACGGCTGCATCATGAGCCTTAAGGCAGGTTCGATAACCAGCAACATCGACACATGAAGGTTTCTCGGCAAACACATGCTTACCTGCATTGACAGCAGCCTGCACCGTCATGGGACGAAACCCTGGTGATGTTGCAAAAAGAACGACATCCACGCGCGCGTCGTCCAAGATTCGCTTATAGGCATCAAGCCCGGCATGCATAGACTTTGCATCAACAGACACTTTATCAGGATGGGCCTTCGACATGGCTTTTACCAACCCAGCGCATTTCGACTCATACAAGTCAGCAACCGCAACCAGTGTGACCCCATTGTTGATGTCGAGTGAATTCTTTATTGCGCCTGTGCCACGACCACCACAACCAACCACACCAAGACGGAGCTCTTGTGGCACTTCAGCAGCAGGTACTGAAGAATGAACCATCATTCCGGCTGCAACGGAAGCAGCCGAACCAGTTCCAAGAAAAACTCGCCGAGTCTGATGGCTGTGAACTGTCGGTTTCGAATGCTCCATCGTATTACTCCTTCATTCTGGCTAAAAAGAAAAACATGTCATCAACACATGCAGAATTTGATCAAAGACACACTGGCTAGAACTGTCCACGAACACTCATTGTTTCGAATATATTCACTCATCCGAGAAGCGCTTGCTTCATTTGGTCAAGAACTACCTTAAGGCGATTGATATCTCCTCCGCCCACCTCTGCTGACACCCATCCTGAAAAACCAACGTCCTTCAATGCTGACCGAACAGACGCCCAATCAATATCTCCAGATGTAATATCAACAAAACCCTTCCATGGCCCTTCAGCATCGGCCTTCTTATTCGAGTAGCCCTTGATATCCAGTTTAACGATTCGTGGCCCCAATTCTTTTACCCAGGTGGCAACATCACCATACCGGGCATGATTTCCAAGATCGAAAAAGGCCCCTACCCAAGGGCTTGAAAAACTATCAATGTAGTCAGCAAATTCACGCGCTGACTGCGTTCGTGAGCCAGATGGATCGTAGAAGAGTCCATTCCACACATTCTCAAAAAGTATGTGTTGACCTAACATAGCAGCCAGCGGCAAAACACGATTGATTTCTTCCCTTGCGCGATCTGGTCCTTCTGCACCATCTTGTGCTTTTCCAACAACAATTAACACTCCACTACCCCCGGCAGCATGAGAGCAGCGAAGACAATGCTCCAAATTTCCACGCGCAACCTCACGAACCTCGACATCAGGACTCGTCAATGTTTGCTGCCAGTGACCATGATTAATTGTGTTGTGAATAAATACGCCAGCGTGACAGGCAGCCTCTCTAAGTTGTTGCGGCGTCACTGATGCCGCAGCATCAAAATCAACGCCATCCATGCCAGCCTCACGTGCCACAGCCAAACGTTCCACAAGCGAATCACCTTTTGTCATCCCATACTTGCACGAGAACAAGAAACCATGGTCTGGAACCTGTGGAACAGGCGGCAAAATATTCTCGCCACGAGGTTCATCGACAACTGCCCCATGTGACTGAACGGCTGCGCCCGCAACGGAGCAGGCCGCCACTGAGACAAAATTACGCCGGCGCATTTGCATAAATTTCCCGATTCCCATGACATTGTTATCGCGAAAAGTCACTTGTGGACAATGGCGATTCATCCCAATATAATATCTTTTTGTACCGTTTCTAGTTATCTCAACACCTGTGTTTAGGTCTTCTTTACACGATATTTCATTATTGCAAGCAGTTTGAGGGCGTATTTCATGGCACAAAATACCGATCCTTTGACAGCACTCGTCAACTCGTACATCCGGGGCGACTGGGGAATCAATGTTTCGGGAACGGGCCACCACGCCTCAGATACTCACCGCGGAACGGTTCCCCTCATGCACGATCGCCATGGCGACATTCGTCCATGGAAAGCGGGTCTGATTCTGAACGAGCATGCCATGCTCTACGTGACCGACGGAGAAGGAATGTTTGAGTCCATTCCGACGGGCACTTGTAGCATTTCAACCGGCGATGCTCTGTTTCTTTTTCCAGGGGTGTGGCATCGGTATCGACCGAAAAATGAATCTATTTTCAGGTTTTACTGGGTGCATTTTCACGGCGATATTATCTCAGCCCTTCAGCAACACGGAATCATCACTCCAACACACCCTCGCTTCCACTGTGGGCTTGATGACGGAATTGCCGGTGCGTTTCAGGAGTTGCATGATGCTAATAGCAATGGCAACCAACAGAACGGACCGCTTGCCGCAGCCAAAACAATCGAGTTAATCGCTCGAGTAACGGCCACGCATCCACCGAAAGCCCCGGACTCGAGACTTTCTCAAATCATACGACGCGCTCGCCGTGTACTTGAAGAAGAACCTGACTCCCCGCCCCGCATCGATGACATGATAAAAGGCTTTGATATCAGCCGAACCCAGTTTTTTCGTGCGTTTCGACGGGAGACTGGGCAGAGCCCCTATGGATATCGTCTTCACGTGCGTATGCACCGCGCGTGCAAACTTCTCCGAAACTCAGACCTCCCCGTCAAGGAAATTGCGTTATCGCTGGGATTTAATAATCCCTATCACTTCTCCAAAATATTTAAGAAGAAAATTGGGCAGGCACCGCGTCACTACAGGCAGACACAACAAAATATTCCATCCCGCAGTGGAATTGCAGAAAAGAAGCCTACTGGTGCAAACTATACGTGAGTGGACTGTCAATCCGTCTTGCAGGCCATGCCCATCCAACCTCACACCTTTCACCCTCCCAGCATCGCAATGACAAGTCGAATTGGTCTAGCGCTTTCAGGTGGTGGCTTTCGTGCCACGCTCTATCACATGGGAGTTGTTCGTTATCTTAGAGATGCGGGGGTTCTAGAGTCTGTGACCGACATTGCTTCTGTTTCAGGAGGGAGCATTCTTGGTGCACATCTGGCGTTGAACTGGGATCGTTACAATGGATCTGACGAGCAGTTTGATGAGGTCGCAAGTGAGCTGATCCGTTTCATTCAATTTGATGTGAGGAATCACATCGTACGACGCCTTCCCCTGATGACACCTTTTCAGACAGTCGCACGATGCCTGAAGATGGAACTTCCTGGTTTTTCGGCAAATGCGATTCTTGAAAGTTACTATCGCCAGTTTCTTTTTGGTGATCGTCGGCTTTTTGAACTCCCGGAAAAACCGTGCCTTCATATCCTCGCAACAAACGTGAGCGATGGAGTGATGGCTGCCTTCAATCGAACTGGGCTCCATATTCAGGAACGAAATGCTGACGACAACGACGTTTTTGAGCACATTCCAGGACAGACGGCAAGTGTTGCAAAGGTCGTTGGAGCCTCTTCAGCCTTTCCTGGTTTTTTTCCTCCCGTTGAGTTTTCACCTGCCGATCTGGGTGTCCGAGAAGGTCACTTTGAAAATGAATCCTTCACAGATGGAGGTGTTTACGACAACCTTGGGACACGGGCCTTTTTGTGGCTACAACGGTTTTACGATGAATCGTTTTCACGAGTGTACGTCAGTGATGCTGGAAAACCTTTTCAAATCCTCAGTAATGCTTCCCTTGGCTTTATTGCACAGTCGATTCGAGCGTCTGATATTCTCTGGGATCGGGTCTGGCAGCTCGAGCGAGATAATTTTGGCGATCAAAATGGCTTCGTGTTTGCCCCAGCAACGCTCGTTGTGAACCCCGAGCATGATCCACATGCCCTACATCCTGTCGTCCAGTCAGAGATTTCCATGATTCGGACAGACCTTGATCATTTTAGTGACTTGGAGATCAACGCACTCGCTGTTCACGGTTATGAAGTGGCTCGAGAAATGAATCGTCTGCTCGGGGGAGATACGTCAACACCTGCCCGAGACGGCCCAGCATGGGAACCTCTGCCAGGGTCAAATTCGATCTTAGTGGCACTCGCAAACGCAACAGAACAGATCTCTTCCGCAGGGACAGCACGTACAGTCGAAACGAACGCTGCTGTAAACGCTGCTGAAAAACTTCGTCGATCGCGTCGGCGCAAAGTATGGTCAACGTTGGCGGATTGGAGCGACTGGCCAACGTACGTGTACTTGATTGTCGCTGTCGTTCTCTTCGGTGTTATTCCTGTCTATACCTATCGAGTGCATCGACATGCTCAGATGCTAACCGATGTGATCGACTCTATTGCGGCTGGTGATCCTGATATCCGACTTGTACTGGACCTCGTTCAAAGTGATCCGACAGATTCATGGGAAATTGTCCCTATTGAACAAGCCACAACTGCACAGACGGCTGATCTTGAAGGCGTTGAAATACTTTCCCACAGCCGAATCGTTGATCTTCGAGAAGGATCTCTTTCATCCGAACTGATTGGCGACTTTACAAAAATCCGATTGCGTGATCGCATACGATTACGATTTATCGAAGAAACGAAGCCGAGAAAGCTTATTTTTCATACGGCGTTACCCCTTCAGAATGTTGAGTACCGCCGCCCCGCTGATCAACCACCCCTTGTTGTACGTGAGATTCCACTCGACACAGACATTGGTATTCCTCTTGGTCAACAATCTAAAGCAATAAAAAAGTATGAACTCGAGTTTGACCTTTCAAAAATACCTTTTGATCAGACTGTAACGCTAGAGCTTGCCTCAATCATCGACTTCATGAAACTCGATCCTGGACGCATGCCATTGGTCCTTACATATAACCCAGACCTTCTTACTGTGTGGATGCTTTTTTCTGAATCTCATCCTTATCGGTCCTATCGCCTCATGGGATATCCCATAGGCATGCCAGAGTCTGCCAAACCAATGAATACCCGCTACACAATCGACCATCCATACGGTCAGTTGATCGGCTGGTCATTGATTAATCCAAAATCTGATATGGTCTACGAATGCCGCTGGACCACTGAATGACCTACTGCCTGCCTCACGGGAAGTGTCACCTAGAGGCCACAAAATTCTTTGCACACTTTAGCCGGATCAGGGAATTGACCAGTGTTGGATCAAGCTACCAAGACGTCTCAAACTCAAGCATATGCATCCGATAGCATGTTTTAGGAGAAACAGCATGTTCTTTTCAAGAATTGCAACAATCGTACGCTTCAGCTTCTTCATTCTTTTGGGGTGTTATACACCCAACGTCTTTCCATCTGATATCCCAGAGGTCATGTTTATTCTTGACTCCTCAGGCAGCATGTCAGAGACCATTGACCGTCAGAAGAAAATAGATCTTGCAAAGAAAGTCATGCATGACATTGTTCCAGCAATTCCGACTGACGTAGCTGTTGGACTCACCGTGTATGGACACCGTCGTTCTGGTGATTGCTCCGATATCGAGACAATGGTGACACCAATGATAGGTGATCGAGGCGTGATTCTAAGTCATGTCAATACAATGAAACCTGTTGGCAAAACCCCCCTTGCCAAGTCTGTGTTGCACGTTGCAGCGGGCATTAAGCTCAAGGATGCAGAAACGACTATCGTACTCGTGAGTGATGGCATCGATACGTGTGGAGATGATCCGTGCAAGGTAGTCAGGGACCTCAAAAAAAGTGGCATCCACTTCGTTCTTCATACCGTTGGGTTGGACGTTAATGAAAAAGCTTCAAAGCAGCTGCAGTGCATGGCAGAAGAAGGCAACGGTCAATACTTTGCTGCAGGAGATGCAAAAACATTTCTTGACGCGCTAAAAACGGTAACTGTTGAAGTTGCAGGGAAGGCGGAAGCAGCCAAAGCAGAATTCATTCAAGCGGGAAGTGGACTCGGCAAACTTCGTTTAGTCATGCCAGAAAACTCAGAAAAAAGCCTTCAAAAGGTCCAGGTCATTCAAGCAAAGGACGGAAAGGTCATCAAAGACATCGAACCCGTGAAAGCTGACTCGTTGCACCCATTGCTGAGTGGGACATACTCTCTGCGCACTAGCTTCAAGCAACCAAACTTTGGTAAGCCCACAGAAACAGCACTCGGTGAATTTACAATCTCAAAGGGTGACACTCGTGAAATCATGCTTGGAAGTATCTCATTGAACGTACCAGCGGAGATTGTTAAATCTCGCTGGGAAACCGGACTCAACATTAAGAAGGTGGTTGTTGTTCATGCGGGCACAATGCTGCCTGTCGCCACTGTTCATGACAATAAAAATGGATTTTATAACTTCAAGCCAAAACCAGTATTGGCCGGCACCTACGACGTGCTGTTCGAGTATGACTCAATTGAACCATCCATGACTGCTGTAGCGACTAATATTCTTGTGACAAAAGGAAAAGACACAAACGTTAGTCTTACTACGGGTATTCGCATGACCGGAAACCTCGACGAGGTTCTCGGCTGGGATCTTACACACTGCGACAAGCCAACAGATGCCGCAGCCGAAGATGGTTTGCAACCAACCGTAGTGCCACCTGCAGTGAGCGTCAGGACAAAAACCGGAATCAGTGGGAAACGTTATCTCGTCGGGTGCACCT
Organism: Planctomycetaceae bacterium; assembly: GCA_902629495.1. Next base: position 16,359 of record CACORA010000011.1, on the reverse strand, counting down.
ATCTTGTGCCAGCAGGTACATACAATCTGCATGTCTTTATCAATGGTATGGCTGACGCATTGCCACTGGCTGAGAATCTGACTATCGAAGACGGAAAAATCCTTGAGTTCGATACAGGCTTGTAGGCACTTAAGCTACTATTGATTCATAAAAAGAGGCTGTTTTCTTTTGGAAAACAGCCTCTTCGTCGAGTGCCCCGTCTAGGACTCGAACCTAGAACCCTCTGATTAAGAGTCAGATGCTCTAACCAATTGAGCTAACGGGGCTCAGAACAAGTTTCTACCCGCAGATTTGTCCAGCCACAAGGGGCGTACATTGAGGCTTTTGTTGAGAGCGGATACATTTCCAGCAATCAACATGGTGGTTTTGCATTTGTTTGGAAACTTTGGAGGATGTGTTCATGGGCAGATTTAGTGGGATGAAGGGTTTAGTTCTTGGCGTCGCCAATGATCACTCAATCGCTTGGTCGATTGCGAAACAAATCCTCGACGACGGTGGTGAGGTCGGCTTTTCTCACCTCCCTGATAAGCCCGACGACACTCGTCAACGTAATAGAAGGCGAGTAGCTCAGCTCACCGACCCAGAGCCCAATGCAAAATTCCTTGTTCCCATGGACGTATCCAGTGATGAGCAAATTGAGTCTGTCATGAACCGAGCACGGGATGAGTTTGGCTCGCTTGATTTTCTTGTTCATTCCATTGCGTATGCACCAATGGAAGACCTTAAGGGTGACACCACAAACTGTAGCCGAACAGGATTCCGCACCGCCATGGAGACAAGTGCGTATAGTCTTTTGGCGGTCGGGAGATTAGCCCGTGATATTCTTTCAAAAGATTCATCCATTCTTACTCTCACCTATTATGGCGGGGAGAAGGTTGTTCCCGGCTACAATATTATGGGGGTATGTAAAGCAACACTCGACACCTGCGTAAAATACATGGCCTTCGATTTAGGTCCTGCTGGTGTGCGAGTCAATGCGATCAGTGCGGGACCATTGCGTACACTTGCCGGACGTGGCGCCGGAGTCGAAGAAATGCTTGGCATGTATGAGCATATGTCACCCATGGGCAGAAATATTACTCACGATGAAGTTGGAAAATCAGGTGCCTTTCTTCTCTCCCGTGATGCCCTTGGTATTACTGGTGAAATTATGCATGTTGACGCAGGCTACAATATCATGGGCTCGCCTGGCCGACTTCTTGATCTGATTCAGGATCAAGTCGAATAGCTTTTTCTTGGGTCTTGATTCTCAATGAGTTTTCATGGCATCTACTCAGATAGCCGTTGCTGTTGTCATCATGAACAACCATGTTTTGGTTGGCCGACGAAGTAGTCACGCACGTGATGCAGCGGGTTTACACGAGTTTCCCGGGGGAAAAATAGAGCAACACGAGGCTCCAGAAGAAGCTGCTAGACGTGAATGTTTAGAAGAGGCCGGCATCGCAATCAGTGTACAGAGCACACTCGGCCACGTGCCTTCTTTTTCAAGCCAGGGTGAAATCGATATCTTCTTTTTTTTGGCAAAACCAACGGATGTCTTGCAGGTACCACACACACCTTTCCTCTATCACACAATACAATCACTCAATAAAGAGAATTTTCCTGCAGCAAATGCACGTATTATTGATTGGCTGCACAATAATTATGGTGGGTCATAGCCACCCTTGTTCCAAGGATGACATCGACAAATACGACACACACCTCGCCAACATCCCTTAAACGCACCATATTTCTTTAGTGCCTGTTGAAAATAGGTACTACATGTTGGCTGAAAACGACAGTGACGCCCCATAATTGGGCTGAGGGTGTGTTTGTACATATGCACACAACCAGTAAGAGCCAACACCAGCATGTGGTCAATTGCTCGAGCACATCGTGCTAATAGAATTTTCGTAGATTTCACTTTGAATTACGAGTGCTCCAAGCGATCAATGACACGTGCCGCCAACTTTAGGACCAAACGCTTTGTTCGATTCATTGCCATGGCACCCGATTGGGGCAGGCCAGACCGAACAACAATGATAAAGTCAAAATGAGGATTTAGTTCTCCCTGCACCCGACGAAATGCTTCTCGAAGATGCCGCTTCCATCGATTCCTCACAACCGCTCCACCTATCTTCTTTGACACGGATAAACCAAGTCGTGGGCGTTGATCCGGGAGTTGGTCATGTTTCGCAGCGTATATCACAAACGGCCCACTCGCTGATGAATTTCGCGCAGCATAGACGCGAGCAAAATCCACAGCGTGGATGAGCCTTGCTGCACGGGGGAAATCATTTCTTGCAACCATCACCACTGAAGATGTGCCCTGACAGAACCTGCTGCACTCGATTCAGCAGCCTTCACCGCCTCCAAAAGTTTCTTTCGAGCTGAAGCATCTTCACCAGACGGTAGCATAATTTGGACTTCAGCAATCAAATCCCCCTTCGCACCATTACTGTGATGAACACCCATACCAGCTGCACGTAGTTTCTTCCCACTGTTTGTACCGGGTGGAATGGTAAGCACAATGGTTCCCCAAGGAGTCGGCACATCCACCTTACCTCCCTCGATCGCCTCCAAAAGCGATATCGGAACAATCAGTTCTAGGGTATCTCCAAAACGTTGGAACACTGCATGAGCTTTGACATGCACCTCGAGCAGTAAATCACCCGCTGGTCCACCACCCGTTCCCGCAAGCCCCTGACCACGGAGTCGCATTCGAGCTCCATTCGGCAGACCTTGAGGAATCGTAACGCTAATGGTTTCAATCTTTCCCCCACGATCAATGCGAACATCAGTTTTTCCACCATCAATAGAAAGCTGAAAGGAAATGCTTGTCGTCACCGTAATATCCTCGCCCCTCCGCTTTGCAGAACGACGATGTCCACCACCCCCTTGTCTTCTACCAAAAATATCTCCAAAACCTCCACCCCCGAAAAGGCTTTCTAAATCAATCTCACTTCCACCACCCTGATAGGGACTTCCACCACCCCAACCACCACCAGCAGGACCTCCTGCACCAACACCCTCAAATGAGCTACCGTATCGGTCATACATCTCGCGCTTACTTGAGTCATTGAGAACGTCGAAAGCTGCCTGCACCTGCTTGAATTTCTCTTTTGCTGAATCGTCATCCGGATGTAAGTCAGGATGATATTTTCGAGCAAGTTCACGATACGCTTTTCGAATATCTTCAGCTGAAGCAGTTCGACCAACACCAAGCGTTTTATAATAATCTTCTGCCATCGTAGAGCAGTATCCCTCAAGGTTCAAAACCTTCATTCTATCAAAGAGGATTGGTTTCGCCCGTGTGTTCTTTCAAAACACGTGAATTTGGTATGTGCCGATGGACGGATGCCCCTCACCCCCACACAACCAGTGCATCTTTATTTTTTTCCACCTCTTCTTGCACTTTTACTCGATCGTCGAGTCTGTGGGCGACGATTCGGACGTTGCATGGTTTTACTTGTTTTCTTCGATACTGGTAAAGCAGCCGTCGCTTGGGGCTGCTGAGTAACCCGTGTGAGAAACTCCATTTGTGACCGAAGGGGCTCCTCACCATCACGAGGATGGGGAAGGTGATAGACACCATTTGCATCAAGACGACGGGCTCGTGTGGTGTCTGAAAGATACGTCGGGATAATCTCCTCAAGAACTCTCTCGCGTAGATCTTCCGAGAGAATCGGAAACATTACTTCCACACGACGAAAAAAGTTCCGTGGCATCCAGTCACCACTCGACAGAAAAACTTTTGCTTCGTCACCGGCTCCAAATACAAAAATCCTGCTATGTTCTAGAAACCGATCCACAATACTCGTCACACGAATAGTTTCACTGAGCCCTGGTACACCAGGCCGCAAACAACAAATTCCTCGGGCAAGGATCTCAATCGGGACTCCTGCCTGGCTTGCTGAATACAACGCTTCAATAACGCGATGGTCAACAAGTGAATTCAGTTTGGCAACTATCCTCGAAGGACGTCCCGCCTGAGCCAGTAAAGCCTGCTCTTCAATCAACTCCAGTGTGCGTTGATGCAAGTCATTCGGTGCAACAACGAGCTTTCTCCATGCATGGCCTTGAGAATAGCCCGTTAAGAGATTGAAAAGAGCAGACGCATCCTCAGCAATGTCTTCATTCGAAGTGAATAAACCAAGATCTGTATAAAGCTTTGCTGTTGTGGGGTTGTAATTCCCCGTCCCAAGATGAACATACCGACGCAATGAATTCCCTTCATTACGAACAACAAGTGACACTTTGCAATGGGTCTTGAGGTCAAGAAATCCAAAAACAACATGGACTCCAGCTCTCTCCAACTGACGCGCCCAACTGACATTATTCGCTTCGTCAAATCGTGCCTTGAGTTCAACTAATGCCGTAACATGTTTTCCTGACTCAGCAGCTGCCATCAGTGCTCGAGAGATCGGTGAATCACCGCTTGTTCGATACAGCGTTTGCTTGATAGCAAGCACTCGCGGGTCATGAGCTGCAGTCGTCACAAAATCTACGACAGGATCAAATGACTCATACGGATGATGCAGGAGGATGTCCTGCCTTTTTATCGTAGAAAAAATATCTCCGCTCCGATGATTGAGCAATGTCGGCACACTCGGAGTGAAGGGCTTATCTTTGAGCCTTTCGAATCCTGGCATTTTGTAGAGTTCCCACAAACCCGTGAGATCAAGGGGCCCATCGATTCGATACACTTCGGAATAACCATTCTCTGTTCCATCATGAAGACCTTCATCATCAATAATCATCTTGCTAAGTGTTTCATCTGCTCGTGACGCAACTTCGATCCGAACCGCTTGACCTCTCTGGCGCGCCTTCAGTCGTTCTTCAATGAGCCTTAACATGTCATCCGATTCCTGCTCCAGCAACTCTAGATCACTGTCTCGCGTGACACGAAACGTGGTCCATGATTTCACAGTGAATCCTCCAAACAGTTCCGGCAATCGTGCTGCAACAATATCTTCTAAAAGAAGAAATGACGTGCGACCAGGCTCTGACTTAGGTACAACAACAACACGAGGTAATACCTGAGGAACTTGCACAACAGCAAAGAGGTTTTTCGGGCCAAGTCCAGAAGCATGTTCGAGCATGACTCCAAGATACAGCCCACGATTATGGTAACGAGGAGAGGGGTGAGACGGATCACACGCCATTGGTGTCAGAATTGGTAACGCTCTTTCTCGAAAAAAATGATCGACATGCCTGAGTTGCTCTGCGGTCAGAGACTCATATCGCAGCACACCAAATCCTTCGGCTGTCATTGCAGGCCCAATACTCTCCTTCAGACATCGGTACTGACGAGCCACAAGTTCTTGTGTGCGAGAAGCAATGGCTCGAAGTTGACTCATGGCATTCATGCCATCTGCCGCATAATCCTGCGGTGCACTTTCACCGAATGCCTGCTCACGAATACCAGCAACGCGAACCATGAAAAACTCATCAAGATTTGAACTGAATATTGAGAGAAACTTCATTCGCTCGAGAAGTGGGTTCTCTTCATTTTCAGCTTCTTCAAGAACCCTCAAATTGAATTCCAACCAGCTTAGTTCACGATTGATAAAGCAGTCTGGTTCGATGGTTGAATCACTTATCGACATTTCTCACACACTCTCTCATTCTTCAGCCTCACAGTTTAGACTGCGATATCACTCCTCATTCCACTTTCAACATTTTCACACCTGATGCACACGTTAGAAACATCATCATTTCGCACTGCAATACACGTACTGCAACAGGCGAGCATGACATGGCGAGAACGTGTACCAACCTCCTTACCTCTTGGGGGATCTGGGTGGGCCACCACAATGGCTTGTCTATTTGAAGCAACCGCACCAAAACCTGGAAATGTCCATTGTAATGCAGCATTTCCAGATCTTTCATACGAAGACCTTACGGCTGCTGCGATGGCCATCGGACCAGTATTCGAAAATGACAAGAAAAAACGCCTGGGAGAAGTGATTCTTGACGCTGTTCAGGAAACTCGCCTTGTAACTGATTCGAATGCTAATCTTGGCATTATCCTCTCAATCGCACCCTTAAGTGTCATCAATCGCTCCATTTGGTTGCGTGCCATGGAGCCTGACTTTGTCTTGTTGTTATCTTCTGAAGTCTCCTCATTTCTGAAAAACCTTGGTCCACAGGACTCACAGGATATCTGGAGCGCCATCGCACTCGCACAACCCGGTGGCTTAGGAAGCGTTCAGCAGCATGATCTTTCCGGACCTCCTCCTCAAAACATCGTCTCTGCCATGCTAGCAGCTGCTGAAAGAGATCACATCGCGAAGATGTGGTCGATCGGCTATTCGGACGTCCTCGCGGATGTCATCTCAGACTTGACTCATAATCTTTCGAAATCTGATAATTGGAGATTAGGTATCGTTGATGCATTCATGCGTCAACTCGCTCGCTCACCCGACTCTCACATTGCCCGTCGACATGGAGAGAAGGTAGCTCTTAATGTCTCTGCCCAAGCAGCAGCCATCCTGAAAACGAACGGCATTGAAAACAGTCATGTACTACAGGGGTTCGATCGTTCACTACGTGTGCCAGTCCGTATTAACCCGGGCACAACAGCCGACCTTATTGCCACAGCACTCTACATTATTCTCCGGAGTCCCTTGAATGCGTGATCGTTACCAAGTTTCTATAAAGAAGGCCGAGCACGTCTTCTGCTCTGGACATTTTATCACACTAACGGACACAGTGTGTGAACCAATCCATGGACATAACTGGACAGTATCCGTAGAGGTTGATGGAGAACCAAATGCTCACGGCATGGTGATTGATTTCATCCTTCTGCGCGATCAACTTTCATCAATCATCAAGCAACTAGATCACAAGATGCTGCTCCCAACCGAAAACGCATTCCTTCAAGTCCGGTTCTCTCAAGAGAACGACAACCGTGAAGAAGTCCATATTCATTTTTCTGACAGACGATGGGTGTTCCCCGCAGATGAGTGCATGCTGTTACCCATTGCAAATACGACAGCAGAATGGATCGCATACTGGATAGGAAATGAACTTCTTCGATTACTGAACAACCATGGCCTGTCAATTTCTGGTTTTATTCGAGTAGCCGTTGATGAATGCCTCGGACAATCGGGGGTGTGGGAAAGAGACCACACCATTATGTGACGATAATCTTTCCAGCAACGTTAATCGCAAGTGAAACAGAGTCTTGTTGATTTGTTAGCTTGATTGTCATTAGCCCAGAACCATCTGGATTTTTTTCAACGAGTCCCTCAGCACCGAGGACCAAGTTCATCTCTGTCAAATAACGCAAAAATTCGGAGGACTGATCAAGCACTCTTACCAACGTAAACTGTTTGCCTTCTTGAGCATCAGAAAGGAGATGAGAATCACCACCGATATCTTGCATCGTCATTGCTTCTCCCCGAGGAATAGGATCACCGTGTGGGTCCACATCTGGGAACCCAAGAAAGGTATCGATGCGGTCAACAAGTAGATCACTCACAGCATGCTCCATGTTTTCTGCTTCATCATGTACCTCATCCCAAGTCATATCCAACGTCCGAAGAAGAAACAATTCGATCAGACGATGCCGTCGAATCATGCGTAGTGCAAGCATTTTTCCAGCTCGCGTCAGTGACACTCCCTCGTAGGGCTTATGCGTTGCCAGACGAGCTGCGTCCAGGGTTTTCAGCATACTGGTAACTGTTCCGGGTAAGACTCCAAGTGCTGATGCAATCTGCCCGGTACTTGCAGGTTCACCATGTTGACGATTACTAATCTGGAAGATTGTTTTTACGTAGTTTTCAACTGTCAGACTTGGCATTGCAGACCCACTTCATTTGAGCATGTGCTTCTTCTTTCGATCACTGGCATAAGGCGTTGCCGTTCAGAACCTGCGGGAGCATGATTAGAGTAGAATACCTCATTTTGGAAATACCCGTATGTCACTTAATGATTCCGCCTTTTTGGTTATTGAACCACTCTTCGCACATCCTGAGCACTATTCCATTTCAGTTGATAACGTTGGTGGCACACGTGTCATAGATTGTGGAATCCTCTCCACTGGCAGCATAGATGCTGGCCTTTTCATGGCACGAGCAGCGATGGCTGGGCTGGGGAACGTACACATATCTTCCCAACACGACTCAACATGTACATCACCGACTGACGCTTGGAAAATCATCTCAGTTGACAGTACCTCCCCTGTCACAGCATGCCTTGCAGCGCAATATGCCGGCTGGAAAATCGATCATGATGGTTACTTTGCGATGACGAGTGGACCAATCCGTGCGGCAATTGGGAAAGAAGAGCTTTTCGGCTTGATTGGTCACTGCGAGAAAACGACGTTGGCTGTTGGTGTCATTGAATCAGATACACTTCCGACCAAACGCGTCTGTCAACAACTTGCAGACGATGCCCACGTGTCACCTCACAATCTCATCCTCCTTGTTGCAAAAACTGCAAGCCAAGCCGGCATGTTGCAGGTCACTGCTCGTTCAGTAGAAACTGCAATCCATAAACTTCATGACTTGGGATTTGACCTGAATCGCATAGTGGCCGGATCAGGAACTGCCCCACTGGCCCCTATCCCCCAAGAAAATATCACTGCCATCGGAAGAAGTAATGATGCGATTCTCTATGGAGGCCATGTTGTCTTAAATGTAACAGGTGATGATGCAAGCCTCATTGAAATTGGCCCTCGAGCCGTGAGTCAAGCATCTCCTGATTACGGCATGCTTTTTTGTGAAATTTTCAAGAACGCTGGGGGGGACTTTTACAACATTGATCCATCACTTTTTGCTCCTGCTGTGATTGATTTTGTGAATGTTGATACAGGCTCCATGCACAGTTTCGGAGAACTTGCACCAACGATCGTTGAAAAATCATTTTTAGCAATCGGTTGATATTCGCATGGAGAAGATTGGTGAGCAATCATCAAATTGTAATTGTAGGCCAGACAACAGGATGGCATGTGACAAGCCTCACACATGCCTTGAGAAAACGGGGGCACTGCGTCACGGTTGTGCCATGGCTTCATCTTTCCACCGACATTGGACTTCCCAATGCCTCGTCAGAGGACTTTGGACCCTCAGTCGTTAATGATGCTGAACTTATTGTCGTTCGGAGCATGCCTGGAAGCATGCATCCTACACACCGACTCGAAGAAGTCATTTTTCGCATGAATCTTCTCAGTCGCTTTGCTGACCAAGGTAAAATTGTGATCAACACCCCTCGGTCCCTGGAAATCTCCATTGATAAACATTTGTCGTTATGTCATTTGAAAAAACATGGGCTTTGCGTGCCAATGACACGAGTCGTTCAGGGAACTGATGCAATTCAACATGCCTGGGAGCAATTTGATGGAGACTGCGTCTTAAAACCATTATTTGGATCCCAAGGACGAGGTCTTATAAGGCTCACATCTGTTCATGATGTCCAAGAACTCACTCGTAATGCTGTCGCACACAGAACCCAAGGAGGCATCTTCTTTATTCAGGAACATATTGCTCACCAGGGGTGGGATGTCCGGATCATGCTGGCAGGACCTCATCATTTTGCCATGCGAAGGCGTGCAGCGCCAGGAGAATGGAGAACGAACCTCGCATGCGGAGGAACAGCTGAGGCCTTTACTGCACCGCAAGAATGGATTGACTACGCAAGAAAGGCAGCTTACGCCGTAGGAACTGACATAGCGGGTGTTGACCTTCTCCCAACACCGGATGGAGGCGTTGTTGTCCTTGAAGTAAATGGAGTGCCAGGGTGGCAAGGACTTGAAAAAGTAACAGGTTCAGCAATCACTGAAACGGTTGCACAGCACCTCGAAAAAACCGTCGCAGAAACTTTTCAGGTTAAAAAATAGCCTTTTCTGAACAGGACACCTGGCAGAATGAGAAACCAGCCGACTGCCTGCTTTTTGCGCAGCAGCAGGCCTGCCTGAATCGAGGGCACTGCTGCCCAAAAAGAAGTCGAGTGCTATCAATCTGTCCTAAGTCACTGCAATGAAAGCACTTAACGCTGCAGCTTGACTCGGACCCCATAGTGTTTGACGTAAGGGCAAATGTTCTGCCCCATGAGAAAACCCGTTATTGCAGCGAAGAAGGAGATGCCCGCTTTGGGCAACTAGCAAAATATGGCAACAAAGACGTTACCAGCTGGGGGAAAGCAACTGGCCTCTACTACGGTTCTAGAGGTGGCTGAGCGACTGTACAGCATGGATCCTGAATGGGTCGTCTTTTTTCGTGAGGTTTTGGGCGTGGACGGCATCGTGAGACGGACATTCATAAACCCAGACGACCTGGTCCGCTTTGAGTGCTCACCAGAATATGCCCGCATACGCGAAATGCTTGATCACCTCAGAACAAAACAGAGAGAGTCACCTGCGCCTCGCGAATCTCAGCGAGTAGTGACTGTGCGAATGCCAAAATCACTTCATGAGACACTCAAAGTCGAAGCAGAGCAGATGCGAGTCAGCATCAATACCCTCTGTATCTCAAAACTCATGAAACTCATTGATGAACAAGCACGCGAAAACCTTTCCAATTCAAACTCAAACTAGGGCCATAAAACCCGCACCTTATGGAAAACAGATGTTTCCTACGTCAATGGATGTGACGCCATGTTCCGGCATGAGTCCGGCACGGTTTCGACGGCCACGGATGGCCACGAAACCACGGGCGTAGCACTGGAGCGGATCTGTAAGCCGGGTTCTGTACCTGAACGAGAAACCCCGTTCAGTGACGATTATTTATCTAGGGCGACGATTGCTCGCCGCTTCAAGCAGCCTACCCGAAAGTCAAACGCGACGGACCACCACGTCCCGCCAAAGTGACGACATCCTTTCTGCTTAGCTTTGCTCCTGATGGGGTTTGCCAAGCCAAGTCGGTTTCCCGACCTGCTGGTGAGCTCTTACCTCACCGTTTCACCCTTACCAGACGGTCACCCTTCTGGCGGTTTATTTTCTGTTGCACTTTCCCTGACCTCTCGGCCGGTGGGTATTACCCACCATCATGTCCTATGGAGCCCGGACTTTCCTCCCGCAGACAGGTGAGAACACCAATCTACCGACAATCGTCCAATCCACTCCAGTACTACGTATCGCGACAACTCACACCATCAGTGTACACTGAAATAATGAACTTTTGGTCAAAAAAAGGAGTTTTCAGATCGATACGTAGATTGAATGGAGTTTCTGTATAATATTGTATTGTCCCCCTATGTGAACTCATTCTTATGTACGGTGAACTTCACCCTGTCGGTGGCGGGGATCCAATCCCCCTTCTCAAAGTCATCCTTCTTGTAGGACGACGGGAAAGTTCTGACATTGTCCTCCGTTTCCCAAATGTCTCTGGCAACCATTGTGAATTAGAACTTGTCGAAGGGTACTGGTATGTCAATGACCTCAACAGCCGGAATGGCACAAAAGTAAATGGTGAACGAGTAAAAAAACAACGACTCATTCCTGACGACAAGTTGTCAATTGCACGGCATGTCTTTCAAATCCGTTATGAGCCAGCTAGCCTTGGGGCTGTTCAAACAGCTATGGAAATCTCAGATCGAAAAGATATTTTTGGAAAATCACTCTTGGAAAGTGCTGGACTCGAATCAAAATCGAGAAGAGGGAGACACCGCCATGGCCGCTGAGCACATTTATTCTTGAAGGCTCGTGGATTCAGACTTATGTCGTTTTTTCCAAGAAGAAGCCCTCTCCGCAAAGCTGATGGTCATGGTCGTCGTGAAAAACGTCGTGTTGACTTCCGAAAAAATCGATCCAGTCGAAGGCGCCAACGAAATATTACTCGTTCTCTTGATTCCTCTGACGAAGGGGCCGACCTTCCATCAAGTGAGCGAATTTCCGGAAAAGGTGAACTGAGTCGACGTCGCACCATTGTTGTCGATGCACCTGACAACTCTCATCCAGTATTGGCAGGGGGCGAGTGGCAAGGGCAGGTGCTTCACGTCCATGGTTTAGAGAGTTCTGTTCTTCGGTCTGATGGAACCATTGTGAGATGCACCACGCGTCGACTACTAAGAACATTGTCGACGGATGAAAGACATCCGGTCGTTACGGGAGATCGTGTTCACGTTGTTGGAAGTGGCGACGAGGCGGTGATTCATTCGATTCAGCCACGCCAAACCGCTATCTGTCGTTCAAGCCGTGGCAAGCGACATGTTATTGTTGCCAATGTTGATAAGGTCTTCATCATCACAAGTGCTGCGTTACCAGGTATCAAGCCAGCTCTTATTGACCGTTTGTTGATTGCAGCAGAATCCAGTGGCATTCAACCAATTGTGTGTATCAATAAAAGTGATCTTGTTGACCGCTCTGAACTGATCCCTTTTGCTGGTGTATACGCCAGAATGGGTTATCCGGTTGTTCTTTGCTCAGCACAAACCGGACTCGGTATCGATAGACTTCGGAGTGAGCTTCCTGGTGCTGTAACAGCTGTTGTCGGTCAAAGTGGTGTTGGAAAATCATCTCTCATCAACACCCTCGACTCCACGCTGCAACTCCGCGTTGCAGAGGTCAGTCGAGACAACGAAAAAGGACGGCACACAACGACAACAGCTCGCCTTATTCCCCACGCATTCGACGGGATGTTTGTTGATACACCGGGTGTTCGGCAGTTTCAGCTCTGGGACATCATTCAAGCGGAGGTTCCGGCAGCCTTTCGTGACCTCCGTCCTTTCGCAAACCACTGTCGATTCCCCGATTGTACGCACAGCCACGAAACCGACTGTGCAGTCAAAGATGCAGTCGCGGATGGGTTGCTTGACACACGCCGCTGGCAAAGTTGCTGCCGTATGAGAGAAGGCGTCAATGCTGGCATTCATAGTGGGGAAGATGAGGGCGATCGCACGTGACAGAACGAAACCGCAGTGCCAGCGTCCAGAATGAAAAAGCAATCCTTGTGGGTGTTTTGTTGGACAGTAAAAAAAGTCCTCATGATGCTCTGGGTGAGCTTACTGGTCTTGCAGAAACCGCCGGTGCTGTTGTGGAAGCGGGACTTGTGCAACGTCGAGCTTCTCCGGATCAAACAACCTACCTCGGTAAAGGCAAGGTTCATGAATTATCAGGGCTGATTCAGCATCACGATGCTGACGTCGTTATCTTTGATAACGATCTGTCACCTGCTCAAACTCGAAACCTTGAGCAAGCACTTCAGGTTAAGGTGCTGGATCGTTCAGAAGTAATCTTAGACATCTTCGCTGCCCGAGCTCGCACGTATGAGTCTCGCCTCGCAGTCGAACTGGCACAATTAGAATACTCCTTGCCTCGACTGAAGCGGATGTGGACACATTTGTCACGGCTCAAAATGGGCATCGGGATGCGTGGACCTGGTGAGAAACAACTGGAGGTCGACCGCCGACTTGTTGAAAGACGAATTCATGACCTGAAACAAGAACTTATGACCATCCACTCTCGGCGTGAACGGCAAGTTGCAGCACGGCATGAACGACTGACGATTTCTCTTGTGGGCTATACGAATGCTGGAAAAAGTACACTCCTCAACGCGCTCACGCATGCAGGAGTACTGGCTGAAGATAAACTTTTTGCAACACTCGATACGCGCACAAGGAGGTGGCGACTCCCTGGATGGGGGCCTGTTCTTATCAGTGATACTGTGGGTTTCATACGAGAGCTTCCCCATCATCTTATTGCAAGTTTTAAGGCAACACTTGAAGAGACACGTCAGGCTGATCTGTTACTCCACATCGCTGACGCCTCAAGCCCACTTGTCGATACTCAGGTCAATGCAGTCCGCTCTGTCTTAGAGGAACTCCATGTCGACGAAAAAGATACGCTCCTTGTACTCAACAAAATGGATGCCCTTGCTGACCCAATTACTCGTCACAAACTACAGGAACGGTACCCTCATGCAATTAGTGTATCTGCTCATACTGGCCATGGGCTCACTTCACTCGCTCGAACCGTGAGTGATTGCCTCAGCCGTCAATTCAATGATGTCGACGTAGAAACTGATTCCAGTAATGGACGTCTTCTTGCGTGGCTGGCAGCTCATGGTGAAGTTCTTTCACGTCAATTCACCGAAGAAAAAGTTGTCGTACACTGCCGTCTACCAAAAGCTGTCCTTGGACGAATCAACACTCAAGAAGCAGTCGTAACACAACACGCTCCTATGAACAAAACTCTTTCTACTCATGGCATCTCTCGACCCCAGCAACTGCCATGAAGCAACAACGTCGTCTCACGAATAAACGTGTCCTTGTGACCGGAGGTTCTTCCGGAATAGGACGCTCGCTGACACTCCAACTCCTTGCACAAGGTGCACGTGTCGTGACAACCGCAAGGCGTGAGGAGCGACTTTCAACACTACGACTACCAGGTCATTTGAACAATCAGAGTGCTTGTTATTTTTACAAGGCTGGTGATATTACCAACCCTGACTTTCGAGACAAACTTATTCCATATGCGATAGATCAACTCGGAGGACTCGATCTTGTTATTACGGCGGCAGGCTGTGGTGCTATCGGTTCTCTTGAGACCATGCCAGCAAATACATTTCGCTCGATTGTGAATCTCGACCTTTTGTCCTGCGCAGAACTCGTACACGCTTCTCTTCCCCACCTCAAAAATGGAAATGACCCGGCTATCGTACTCATTGGTTCAATTCTCGGGTATTGTCCGCTTCCGCTCCACTCTGCGTATTGTGCAGCAAAAGCTGGCATTATCTCATTAGCCGGAAGCTTACGTCATGAACTAAAAGAACAGGGCATCGATGTTCTTCTAGCCACTCTTGGACCAACCGAGACAGAGTTTTGGGATGCACTTGAGATGGGCGAACGTCCTGCCTGGTCGAAAGGAAAGCCGCTTTCTTCAGAAGCTACATGCCAGATAATACTGAAGGCTCTGGAACATCGTCGCCACGAGGTTATTCCGGGATGGCAAGCCAAAGCGTTTGTGCTTGCTGCCCGACATACACCTTGGCTTATGAGATTCATACTATCTCGTTTGACAACATCAGCACCGAAGACGTTTCTCAAGTGAATCCCACTCTCTTACCTCAAGAAAAGCGTGTGATACGACCGTGCGGGCTCCTTGGAACTGACCAGCAGCGATTCTCCACGCGTTGAGAGCACTACGATTCAGTAAACAGGACTTCAGGACGTCTTGGATGAAAAGTCACCCATTGGCATCAAGCTGATACCCGATCGCGAGGAGTTCCTCAGCATCAAGCCATCGATCGTTACTGCTAAAAAGCTTTGAAATTCCTTCGCGATGAATCTTCATTTTTGTGTCACCAATGCCAATTGCTCCATAGACAATCATACCATTGACATCTCTTGCCTTATCAGTGGGCTTGACTCCAGCAACTCCTGCTGGTGGCACGGCATTAAGATCGATGCACACACGACAATGGCTTGCCAGACAAAGCTGCTCAGATGAAAGGAGTTCGACGCCCGGGCCACCAGCGGCTACGATCAGATGTGCTGAACCTAAAAGCGACTCAATCCCTTCACTTGCAGCTGGCGTTACCACTGCCTCAGGCTGCCGTGCTTTGATTCCCGCACAGCAAGCTGCTGCTCGCCCTTGTGATCGAGAAACAACCGTCACGTGAACTCCCTTGCCTGCTAACAGACGAACAACTCGTTGACCAACCGGCCCAGTTCCACCAAGGACAACTGCTCGAATCTCCCGAGCAGAAGCAACATCATTCAGCGGCAGATGGCGGGCGCCTGCCACGAGTGCTGCTGCTGCTGTCGTATTCGCACCAGCAGGATCGGCCATCACACTCACTCGCATTGAACCAAAAAAAGTAGAGGCGATTCGTTCTGCAATACCCTCAACAGCAATGACATCTGAACCACCAAGAAAAATTGCTGTCGCAGCGAGGTCTGCTCCTCCACGAGTGAACATCGCGCCATGTACGAGCGGCACGACGCTATCTGGCGTAAGGGCTGCATGTCTTAATAACACATCCGCCCCTGCATCAACAGCAACAATGGCGTCAAACGTGCATGGCTGCTGATCGACATCAAGTTGGAGGAGAATCTTTTTCGCCATAGACCTTTGAGAAAATATACGAGGCTCACCTGCAAGAGACGGAACACCCACAGATCATTCGAACACACGTAAAACTCACAGATCTATGAGACAGATCTGTGAGTTTGCCCTGCTTGACTTAGAAACCACGAAAAGGGTGAGTAGCCTTTTCCTTTTCAGCAATCATTTCATCTGCTGTTGGCTTTCCTGTCATTGCATTTGCAATGGCTTCCATAGTTGCCTGATAGTTGTACTCATAAATTTTCTTGTCATCTTCAGCAAGCCAATGAATAAACACTCCGCAAACAACTACAAGGTTTTCTGTTTCATCTTTTGGAATGACTCCTGCAGCGACACTATCCGCAACTGCTTTTGCCACCGCTGCCTGCGCA
>CACORA010000010.1 GCA_902629495.1 Planctomycetaceae bacterium | reverse complement strand
CATCGCCAGTGATCTTGGATTTCTTGCTCCTTCGATTCGCTTTCGAGACAACCGTATTCTTCCAGAAAGAACACTTCGTATTTGCCTTGCTGGCGATACGGTTCACGAATCCTCTATTCCTGCTGCGAGATGGTTTGTCGTGCCGCATGCAAATATGAGCATTGATCTCGAAGGGGAAGAGGACACCGATCCAATATCACTTCGAAATGGAGTGTGGGTAGGGCAAGCACAAGCTGAAGCCCATAGCCAGCGAGGTGTGGCTGTCTTTGGTGTCGGTGAGATGGTCATGCGTTGTATTGAAGCATCCATCCGTCAACACGGTCATCGTCTTCTTACACGCGATGCCGTCTCGCGACTCATTGAATCTCTCCGTCAAACTCAACCCTCTGTTGTGGAACAAATCAACCCTCAGTCTTTATCCCTCGCGCGCATTCATCGAACGCTTCAAGCCCTTCTGAAAGAGAATGTACCGATCAGGCCGCTTTCAGAACTCATTGAAGTAATGAGCGACCTAACAGATGGGAGTGATCGCGTTGAACAAAACGTTTTCGTTGAACGCTTAAGGCACCATTTTTCCCATGCCATTTGCAGTCGACTTCGGGATTCTGATGGCAAGTTATCTATTATTCGCTTTGGCTCCGGTGCGCTAGATGGGATACGAGACGGTGCCCCACCAGCGTCACTTATTTCTCGTGTTCGTCGTGCCCGACGACCAGGGCTCGAACGGGGGACAGCACCTGTTCTTGTGGTACCAGGCGACATTCGCAGCCGTGTATTTCTGTCTCTGGCTCGTCATTTACCTGGCATCACCGTTCTTGCTGAAGAGGAGGTTGCTCAAGAATTGTCAATTGAAGTGTTTACAACAATCGAAGGCGAGGAGTTTTCTCGGGCGGCCTAAGGCTGTCTCTTGGATCAATAATCTTGGTAATTCAGGCAAGCCTGCTGGCCACCTGAGAATGAATTTAGGAATGGACGTGTTGTTCGTCGATAACGACAAATTGGACATTATTCAAGGAGTGAAGACGTGCCCTATCTCTCAATAAATCTGACGCCTGAGGAAGTCCATGATATCTGGAAGACTTTCAAAAAGGATCAATCCAACGAACTGTTGCGCAATAAACTTATGGAGCTCTATCTTCCTCTCGTGCGCTATAACGGAGAACGAATTTGGGCTCGCCTTCCCGACGGTGTTGAGCTTGACGATCTTGTATCCGCTGGAACATTCGGTCTCATGGACGCCATCGACGCCTTTGACATGTCAAGGGGTGTCAAATTTGAAACGTATTGTGTTCCACGTATTCGTGGAGCCATGCTCGATGAGCTTCGAACAATGGACTGGGTTCCGAGACTTGTTCGGAGCAAAGCCAGTAAATTGAATGAAGCCATCAAGACAATGGAAGCAAAGCTTGGAAGAACACCAGCTGATGCAGAAGTGGCTGAGTATATGGGTCTTTCACGAGAGGAATTTGAAAAACTACTTGTTGAAGCGAATGCTGCCAGTCTGGTCAGTCTCAACAAAAAATGGTGTGAGACAGATAGTTCGAAAGATGTTCGTGAAATCGATATCCTCGAGGATAAAAAGGGAGATGACCCCACTCGTCGAATTCAAAAAGCAGACCTCATGAGGCTTGTTACGAAGGGTCTCAATCGAAATGAACGTCTCATTATCATCCTGTATTACTACGAAGAGCTCACGATGAAAGAGATTGGTGCGACGCTTGATCTTTCGGAGAGTCGGGTCAGCCAAATGCATTCTGCCATCGTGGAGCGACTCCAAGGTCAGCTCGAAAGGCGCCGACCAGAATTTGCCATGTAACCAGCGTACTTTGTGTAGTTTGGGTAGCTTGCGTTCCTTGATTTCACATAAAAGTGGGGCTATTGGGGCCCAAAAAAAATACTAAAGAATTTATGTGTCACTGGCCGATGATATTGAGTTGGAGAGAAAACAGATTCGGAATAATTAAAAAGTTGGTATCGCCTCACTTCAAAAGCGCGGCCACAATAGAAAGGAAGACACTTGCTGATTTGAGTGAACTCCCAAGGACTTGTTTTCGTAGATACCAAGTGTTTGGGGAATATGGGAATCAGATCTGCTGTCACGTAAGGAGAACACTATGAATATCTGGGGAATTACATCAACACACGGTTCACAGAGTGTCAATGGAGTCAAGGGTGTAGAAGCGTCAAAAGCTACCGACACTGTTGCCAATCAAGGTATTAGTGAGGCTAAGGATACTGTCGCATTATCAGCCGATGCCGTACAAGCAGCTGGCGCTACGTCTGACATCCGGCTCGACAAAATAAACTCAATTCGATCGGCCATTGCTGATGGCTCCTATGAGACGCCTGAAAAACTCGATGCTGCTCTTGATCGATTGCTCGATCGATTGAGCTAGGCTTCATCCTTCAGTCTATAGGGGAAAATTTAGTCAGCGGCCTAAAAATCACGGCAGGAGCCCAAGGTCGGCAGGTCTTTTTGGTCCAAAAAACGTGTCCAAACCGTTGTAGGTCTGGTCACGTTTTTTTTTGATACGCTACAATACTCGTAAGGAGTACTGCCATGTCGCTTACGGGTTTTTCTTTGGGCAAAGTTGATACGTCACTTACACCGCAGGAGCGGTTTGAAGAGTTTCTCCAGTCCCGGGGTAAGAGGATTACCAAACAACGACAAGTGATCGTCGACTACGTTTCAGGTCACCATGAGCATTTCGATGCTGATCAATTGCTCGATGACCTTCGAAAAACCCCTGAGGGTGCAAGTGCAAGTCGGCCAACTGTTTATCGCACCCTTGCCGAAATGGTATCAGCAGGTCTTCTCAAAGAAATGGTACTTGGTGGTCGACGGGTATACGAACACGATTATGGTTACCCTCAGCACGACCATCTTTACTGTAGGTCATGTGAAAAACTTATCGAATTTACGAGTGATGAGATCGCTCAGTTTTACAATTCGATAGCTACAAAGCATCGTTTTCGTGCCCAAGGACACCGACTGATCGTTTATGGCTTATGTGCTGACTGTTGTAAAAATCGAAGTACGTCACATCATCAAGATCGTGTCTAGTGCTACACACGCAGAGAAGACTCTCCCGCACGGTGTGAACAATCCTCAAGAGCTGTAGCAACTGGCCCAGATACGAATTCCCTCACTTGCTCTCCTGCTCTCCCTGCAAGCCCCTTCACATCCATAGCGGCTGCTAGGTCAACAGAAGCAAAAAGTGAGTCCGAACTCAATCGACTAACAAGATCATTCTGAAAGCCATCACGAATCTGTGCGGTTGCTGCATGGCTGTGCCGACGAATTGCCTCGTGCAATTCCTGCCGATCACCACCCGCCTTGGTTGCTTCCATGAGAATACGTTCACTGGCGAGGAACGGGAGGTATTGTTCAAGTGTCCGCCTGATGACACCTGGCACCACGACTAAGCCTTTTGCAATATTGTCATATAAGACTAGCTGTGCATCAGTAGCAAGAAATGCCTGTGGCAAAATGAGTCTACGGGGCGCTGAATCATCAAGGGTTCTCTCGAACCATTGTGTTGCGGCTGTCTGCTCTGCTGTCGAAGTAAGGCCTAACACGAATCTTGCAAGACCACACATCCTTTCAGCACGCATTGGATTCCTTTTGTAAGGCATGGCAGACGATCCAACCTGTTCTGACTCAAAAGGCTCCTCCAGTTCACCCCACGCGGATGCCAAGCGAAGATCATTGCCTGCCTTGTGAGTTGATTCAGAAATTCCTGCCAATGCAAACACAACTTGAGAATCTATTTTTCGTGTATAGGTTTGGCCGCTCACGGCATAGGATGCTGGGAAGCCAAGTTTCTCGGCGACTAATTCATCCAGCCGACGAACTTTCGCATGGTCACCATCAAAAAGTTCAAGAAAACTGGCCTGTGTTCCTGTCGTTCCCTTAACGCCACGGGCCAGTAACGCTGTTCTTCTTTCCAGTATTTGATCTAGATCAATGAGAAGATCATGAATCCATAAACATATTCGTTTTCCGATAGTTGTTGGCTGAGCCGGCTGCAAATGGGTTCTTCCAAGACAAACGGTATCAGCATTTTCAACCGCTCGCTCAGCCAGATGTTCAATCACAACAGCAAGTCTCCCAGCAACCAGATCAAGTGAATCCCTCATAAGAATAAGATCGGTATTGTCAGTGACATATGCACTGGTTGCTCCTAAATGCAAAATAGGTTTGGAGAGGGGACATGCATCAGCAAAGGCGTGAAGATGCGCAAATACATCATGACGCATGCGCTTTTCATAAGAGGCTGCTACAACAAAATCAATTGGCTGATTGATAGCATCTCGCATCTCATCAAGTTGTGCTGTTGATATGGGAAGCCCAAGCTCTGCCTCTGCCTCTGCCAAGGCTAACCATGCCTGTCGCCAGAGACGGTACCGATTATTGTCGCCCCAGATCCGAGTCATCTCAGCCGACGAATACCGTGCAGCCAATGGATTCTCCCACAAGTCATGTGGATCTAATGCCTTATCTGTATTCACGATTATGTCCTTATGGTCGTTTCACTGATTTCCCAGAATCAGTATTTCCGTTCATCTTGCAGAAGAATCGCTCTAAAGCCAGCCTCGCACGCAGACCTCGGCTTGCCTCACTCTTCAAACTTCTATCCAACTCATGAAGATCCAATGGCAGACGCCTCGAACGAAGTGGGCCTAAGTGCTTGAGCGCATTCTTTGCTTGACTCATGGCTTTCGGCCAGGCTGCGACACCTGCATCTCTCAATGCTGCTTCAATATCCGCTGTCCTTCCAGATGTACGACGCAATGACAAAAGTCGTGCAGCCGTAGAGAGCTTCCTGAAAACACTTGACGCCTGAGCGTTAATTCCAATAACGTTTTCTCCACTTTCGAGAAGTTCAGTGAGTTGACGTATGGCTCGACGCGTATCGCCTACGGCAGCTGCATCGATCATACCCCAAGCCGTTCTCTCTTTTTTGCTTACCACCATGTCGTCAATCCATTCAGGAGGAACGGTCTTGTTTTTACCTGATGCTCCAATGGCAGCGGCAAGCCGCTGTACGGCTTGATCGAGAAGACCCAAGCTATTGCCAATACGTTCTACGAGTTGCTGAGACGTTGCAACAGAAAGTCGGAGGTCATAACGCAATAGGGACCATGACTTCACCCATTTCGACACATTTGCCTTTGGGGGAACTGATATATCAACAACAATGCCTGACTTCATTGCGGCTTTCGCTAGCCTTGTATTTGAGGGAAAACTTTTCACCTCAAGCACAATGACTCCTTGGGATAGTTTCTTTAAGGCTACGGCTTCCAGTTTTTCTCGTGCTGATGACACGAATGCATCCGCCTGACGTACAACTGCAACTCGAGTGACGCCAGCAAATAACGGAACGGTGGCTGCCTCATCAAAGACATCTCGTGGGTCAACATCCTCGTTCCCAGCAAACTCTCGCCATGCCCAGGACCACTCTGATTCTTCTGGGCACACTTTTGCCCGAATCATATCGAGAAGATTTTTGGCTAAAAAAGAATCATCACCAACAAGCACGATAAGCGGCGTGTCATCAACTGACCATTCATCACCTGTTGTAAGAATGTCAAATGCGCTGAGTCGTTTTGCCACAGTGTTACACTCCTCAATGATCCGTCTATTCAGAGATCAGTGTAACGAGTCTCACAAAAAATAATTGGAAAAGACGAGACCGCAAGAACAGGATTTTACATCCTGTTTGTTCAGCGGTCTTGAGAAGGGGTGGGAGGGGCCTCCCGCAGGCCTCGCAAATGACCTATCAGACGGTTGCCCGAAATTTTCACTGGGCCATCCGTTATTTTTTTTGACACATTTCCCACAATATCTTCGACTTCTACACAAATAAATGCACGAGCTGGAGCCGTACGATCTGGACTCCATTGGTACACTCCTCTCGGTTCAATTCCTGATGCAATTGTAGACCAAGGCCCATTTGCATTTGGAGAGAATAGGATTCTTGCTGTTTGTGGAGCAATAAACTGGTCACTGCATGTATACTCAATACTTATTGTTTCGTCTTGCCGAGAAGAATCTTTCACTGACACATGTACTTCAATTTCTGGAGGCTCATCATCCACAACGACCCAAACCTGAGGAGGCGTACCCGACAAGGGTGACAGGTCCGAACTCGCACCGGTGGTCGCTACTTCTAGACGAAATCCATACAACCCTGACGACGGCACTGACACATCAATCGGACTCACACCATCTGTATCGACACCGGACTGCTGCCAAGTGACGCCTCCATCACGCGTTGCCCATAATTCAATCTTCAGACTTTTTTCGTTCTCCTGATCAACCTCGTAATCCCATCGAAAATGCCTTGATGTACATAGTTTTAAGGGACGGCCCCGGTATTGCATGACCGACTCATCATGTTCACCATCGCTTGGAGCTGTCGATATTGGATCACCTTGGATGGAGCGAACTGACTTTGCAACAGGATCCTTTGAAACAAAGGGTTTCACCTGACCGTCTACAGTGGGAGGGATATCGTTATTCTTTCGATCTGCTCCTATCCATTCTTCTGCAACTTCAGCAGACCATGTATGTCCATCCGATGCAATTTTTCCTATCAGATGGCTTTTATTCCTCGGTTCAACATTTCGAGGGCGATTGTGTCCTGATGGCTGAACATTGAGTGATGGAACACGTAATTCTCGAGCAAGATCATCCTGATCAAGCCCCGGATCAGATGACTCAAGGGGAAATTGCTTACTTGTTTTATTGCCAGACTTATCTGCAATCGTAATTTTTACAACCAATGCATCAGTCTTGTCGCCGGCCCACCAAATCTCTTCACCAACTAAATGGGCTGGGCTTTCACGAGAAAGTATTCCGACTGCAGCTAATGCTTTCCATTCAGCACCCACTCGTGTTCTGTACTCGAATTTCATTCCTTCAACATGCAATGAGTCATCTGTTGCAGCATACCGACACATAATTTCCCCATCAGGACCTTTCCAAACATGAGCGACTAACCGTGGACCTACGGCATTCACAAGTACTCGCATGTCAGGACCAGCCCCACCGCGGGTTCTCCCTTTGACATCGATGACACGAATACGAAACCAGTATTCACCATCCCGATCTGCTTGGTATTGAAAAGAACCTGCTGTTGGTAAAACTTCTCCTGCAGATTGCCATGTGATCCCTAGGTCTTTTGAAACACTCATCACGACTCGCTGAGCAGTTGCATCAATATCACTTGCCTTTGGAATTCGAAATGGAATAGAGAAACTCTGGTGATGGGTTCGTACGAGTTCCGGTAAATCCTCAGCGCGTAACTCATCAGGCGCAGCAAAACACAAGGTGGCCAAAAGGACTTGTCCATACGTACATATAAAGCACATCTGTCTCATCGTATCTAAGCAATCGACCATCGTACGGCCTGCGGTGTTAGCTTTTCGGTAGAAGCCGCAGAAACTACCTGTTAAATTAGGCATTCAAATAACCGCTAAAAATGCCCTGTGGGCTTCGGTGCGGGTCAGGAAAACTACAGAATCTTTGCTAGACCCATGCCCGACTCTCCTGCCATACTGCCGGAGGAGGTCGAATAGAAACTACTCAATCAACACAGCGGGCTAAGATTCGCTCCCAAACCCTCATTCTGCTAAAAAGATGAAGACTTTCCTCACAAGTGCCTTGATTCTGATTTTGATTGTTTCTATAGGTGTCGTTTTGATTTTAAAAATTCGTTCATGGTGGCAAGCCGATTCTGATGGTCATAACGATTGGACCAATACTTTGGCTGAATACAGAGGACTTCGTGACCGTGGCGTCCTGAGCGATGAGGAATATCGAAAAATCAGAACACTCGTTGAACCACACATGCAATCTGTGCCGATGGAACATTCGCGGGAGGAAATTCCCAATGACAACGCAGAAGCAAGCGATTCAGACCTTTCATCCGAGGACAAAGAATAATGCCATCAGGGAAAGACTCCAGCAACATCGGCCGACGTGGTACTGGTGGAACAACCAAAAAAAATGCCTTCTGTTCGTTCTGCCGAAAAAGTTATCGGGATGTTGGCCCGCTTGTTGAAGGCCCTGGCGATGTCTACATATGTGGCGACTGTATTGAGCTCTGCCAATCTATTCTTGACCAAGAAAAACGTCGGCGTGGCACAAGCAAACAACTCTTCACGTCCATTCCATCCCCTCGGGAGATAGTTGCAAGTCTTGATCAATATGTTATTGGGCAGGAACATGCAAAGCGGGTCTTGGCAGTTGCTGTGAACAGTCATTACAAGCGGTTATCTCTCGGAAACGAATCATCAGATGTAGAGGTTGAAAAATCAAACATTCTTCTGATCGGACCAACCGGCTGTGGCAAAACACTCCTGGCTCGAACACTTGCTCGCGTACTCGATGTCCCTTTTGCCATCGGAGATGCAACAACACTAACGGAGGCTGGATACGTAGGAGAAGACGTTGAAAACCTCCTTCTGAAGCTTCTCAATGCGGCAGATTATGACATTGAGGCTGCTCAACGCGGCATTCTTTATATCGACGAACTCGACAAAATTGGAAAAACAAGTCAAAACGTTTCGATTACTCGTGATGTATCTGGCGAAGGAGTTCAGCAAGCACTCCTTAAGATGCTCGAGGGAACTGTCGCGAACGTACCTCCGCAAGGTGGACGAAAGCATCCCGAGCAACAGTACATCCAACTTGATACATCTAATATTTTATTCATTTGTGGGGGAACCTTTGTTGGCATTGAAAAGATAATCGGGCAACGCCTTGGCAAAAAAACAATTGGTTTTGGCCAAACAACAGGACATCGTGCCGATGCCGGACTTGCTGAACTTTTGCCAGAGGTTGATTCTGATGACATTCTTGAATTTGGACTTATCCCCGAATTGATTGGCCGCCTTCCTGTTCTTTCTTCACTTCAGCCTCTTGATGACAAGGCACTTGTACAGGTTCTTTGCAATCCAAAGAATGCATTGGTCAAGCAGTATCAAAAACTATTTGAGCTCGAAAACTGTTCACTTGAATTTACAGAAGATGCCCTTCTTGCAATTGCACGAAAAGCAATGAAGAAGGAGACCGGTGCTCGAGGTTTACGGGCTATTATGGAGGGCATCATGCTTGACCTCATGTTTGACCTGCCCGAGCACCAAGGAAGTTCCTACGTCATAACTGAAGCGAATGTTGAAAAAAAGGAACCAGTCTTGCCAATTCGTGAGGCTCGTCCAAAAAGTGCCTAATCGATTAGTAATCACTTGTCGTTTGCCCGCCGTCTAAAATTGTTTCAGCATCGCCCACTCCCAGACGCTGGCACCCCATAGCCAGAAACTGAATCGCCTGCTCCCACGAACGGATACCACCAGAAGCCTTCACGCCAACTCGCGTGCTGACGGTATCGAGCATTACTTGAACATCTTCCACTGTCGCACCAGTGGTTCCATTCGGGTTGAGGCCAAAGCCAGTGGATGTCTTCACAAAGTTCGCTCCAGCTTTTTCAGCAATCTGGCAGGCAGTAATGATCTGATCTGTGGAAAGATAACAGGTTTCAAGAATCACCTTTACACAAGCACGAAATTCTGAAGCTGCATTCACAATTGCCGTTATTTCATCCTCAACAAGGCCCACATCCGCAGAAATCAAATGTCCTATGGCAAGGACCATATCGATCTCTTGAGCTCCTGCCGACAGGACACGCTTTGCCTCACTCAACTTTATACTGGCATCATGGGTTCCGTGAGGAAATCCCACGACACTCGCTACGGCGACCGTGCTGCCTGACACGCATCGCACTGCTAAACCAACATCGGTGGGCCGAACGCATATACACCCGACTCCTCGCGTCATGCACATTGCTGCCTGCTCTTCAATATCACGGCTGACGTATTGTGGTTTCAATACAGCATGGTCTATGGCTTTTGCAACATCCTCAACTGAAAAAACATCTTTTTTCGTCATCATCATGCACCTCTTCAAGACTACCGATAACGCTTTTCTGCATGTCTCCACATCACCGCACATCAGCCATATTCTTTGGCAAGTCTGTTCAGTGCGGCAATACCACGATCAAGCATTGCGTCACTCACCGTGTAGGCAATTCGAAAATGAGTATCTGCTGAGCCGAATACACTTCCTGGAACGACGAGAAGTTTTTCATCATGCACAGCCCGTTCTGCAAAGGCCATGCCCGAACCACCTGGTGCTTCTGGATAAAGATAGAAAGCACCTCCTGGAGACACAAATGTATAGCTCTCGGCAAGGCCTTCGATAATCTTGTCTCGCTTTCGTCGACATTCCGCAAGTGGCAAATCCATTGGAGCATCAATCGCTGCTAAAGCAGCCCACTGCCCAACCTGCGGCGCACACACAAAGGTATACTGCTGAAGCATAGAACAGGCATTGATTATCTCAGGTGGTCCATGGATCCAGCCAACTCTCCAACCCGTCATGGCGTGTGATTTTGAGAAACCATCAATAACAACAACACGATCAGAGCACAACGCTGGAGACGAAAAGGGCTCGTCATAACAATAAGACCGGTACAGCTCATCACTCAAAAGGGTCACACCTCTTGCGTCTGCCAGATGAGCAAGAGCGGAAACAGTTGCCTTATCAACAACAACTCCAGTCGGATTCGCGGGCGTATTGAGTAATATAAGTTTGGTTCGGGACGTTATTGATGCTCCAACTTGGTCAACATCTATTTGAAATGTAGGAGAGGTGTCGATAACAACACAACGTCCACCAAGAAACTCAACAAGAGGTCTATACATGACGAAGGCCGGTTCAAAAAGAATGACTTCATCACCGGAATCCACGAGTGCCATCAGGCAGAGGACAAGAGCACCACTAGATCCACTCGTGACACATAACTCTCTTTGATCCTGCCCCGTCTCTTCTCGCACCATAGATTCAAGTCGTTCTCGGAGCGGTGCAATGCCTTGGGTTGGAGTGTATCCATTCTTTCCTGCATCAATAGCATTTTTAGCCGCCACACACGCCAGATCAGGCATTGCGAAATCTGGCTGACCGATCGAAAGATTGATCGGGTCGTCAAGTTGTGACGCAAGGTCAAAGACCTTGCGTATGCCCGAGGAATCGAACGCTTTTGCCCGTTGAGAAACAGGGCTTTGGTGACTGCGATTAGCCTGCATTTGGGAAGAGTTTTGCAAGTTCCTGACCGAGTTGTTCACCCCGGGCATTCAGCGTGATGACATTCCCATCTCGACCGATAAGAATCACGGTTGGAATGCCACTGATGCCGTAAAAGGTTGCAAGAGGATGCTGCCAACCACTTCCTTCAGACTCTTCATGCAGGATAGGCCACGGTACTTTTTGGTCAGTAATAAACTTTTCCAAAGCTGCTCGATCCTGATCGAGGCTAATTCCAATAACCTCAAATCCTTGATCATGATACTTTTCATACTGTTCCATGACATTTGGGATTTCTTGAACACATGGACCACACCAGGTAGCCCAAAAGTCAACAAGTACCACCTTGCCTGCAAGTGATTTGGGATCAAACGGCTCACCATTCATAAGTGTTCCGCGAATTTCCATTGGATTACCTGGCAGGGAGAGTCGACGCAATGTTCCCGCAAAACTCTCACTCATTTGCTTGATTCTTGGATTGCTGCTCTTTGAAAAAACAGCACCAAATGATTTCAGTGCGGATACCGCAACGGCTTCACCTCCGGGCATACGCTCAAATGCTTGAGCAAGTTGCATCGCAAGGCCGGCGGTCTTCAGATCATCCGGATCTGCCGCAAGTGTACTTGTAACCTTTTCCACAAGTTGCTCTCCTGCAGCAACATCTCCACTTGCAAAAACCGCCTGTGCTTCTGCAACAAGCACCACCCGCTGTGCCTCTTTTGCAAGTTCCTGATTTGGACTATTTGCAAGCGTTGCTGCAAACTCAGCCATATCCTTTGCTGCTGCTTGATCACCAAGTCGGCCAAGCATCATGAGACTCTCCATCTTCATCATGGCTGCCTCAGAAAACAATGCATCGTCTTGCTTCACCTGTGACAAAACCTTGTTGGCAGCCTCAACCGATACAGAAGCCAACGACTTCATGTACTCCATCATCTCTTGTCTTGAACTTGGTCGAACATTATTTTTTTTCAGTTCTTTTACAAAGTCCATCAACTCTTCCGGTGTTCCCTCCGGAAGCGGCGGAATTTCAGGCAAAGATTTTTCTGGCTGATCCTCATTTTGTGTAGGTGCTGGCTGCGCAGAACTCTTATTAAGACACCAATCTGGGCAAGCAACAAATAGACCTATGACGGCAAGGCTAACAAGAAAGAAAACAGAGCGGTTTGTCGGTACCATCACAACCTCAACGTTAAAGGAGGGGAGACACGACAGCACCCGCCGTCGAATACTTGAGACTCTAACCGCTCGACACCATTATCTGCAATCACGTTCCCTTAGCTTCGGTGATTGCTAGCCTTTGGCCAACTTCAAAAGAAGAGCGGTGGGCATGATTTTTTGCGTGGTTTCAAGGTCAAAATGCTTACGCACGGAATGAAATTCAGCACGCACCACTATCGCACTACTGTACGAAAACGGACGAATCCACTGTCACCAGCAACCAACGGCTCCAGAAAATGCCACTTCAACACAACTGAGCCATCACTTGCATTCTCAGTAGTGATATCCGCAGAGAGGCTCGAAGAAGGAGAATCTTGAAGCAGCACCAATCGATCGGGTAACGCATCAACAAGAACAATGTCTTCAAGTGTCCGATCCCCTGAGTTAAGAATAAAAATAGTGAAATCAAGTTCCTCACCAATTCTTGCGGTATTACTACCAGCCTGCTTCGAAATCGTGAGTTCTGCTCTTCCAGGCTGTTCAAACCGTAGCGTTGCAGTCCCTTGCTCAGATGAAACAGTTTGCGGAGTCAGGTCGTTGACGCACACATTGACTGCTCGAATTCGAGTCCATGCTGCTGGCACATCAAAACCTACCAATTGAGTGAGTGATTGCTGGCGGCGTGCATGTGCAATATGCACATCTGCAATTCGAGCGGAGGGCTTTTCAGACTTATCAGTACCCTCAGATCGTTCAAGTTGACCGACTGATCCCAAGCCTATTTTTTCTTCAACGCCTAGTCCGATCTCAGTCCTGCGAGTTGACTCAAGTGTTAAATTTTGAACGTTGTCACGTATTGGATCTAAACGTACTTCAGCTGCAACCGGTTCCTCTTGTGCCATCCCTCGCACCCCAACAAGAACTGAACGCTCCGATGGGAGGCTTATTTGTCGCACCGAGGCAAATTTTGGTGAATAAACACATGTGCGGTTGGATACGGCCACACGAACATCATCAGGGCCTGACGTCGCATCAGCAATGCGATAGCGGGCAACCGTATCACCCATAGTTAGATTCCCGATCGATTCATCTCCGACAGCCCGAGCTTGAGCACCGTGATCACCGCCGTCACAGATAGGGCAGGGGACCGCAGGGCGTGGAAGCGTCATTGTGGACACATTCATAGGCATAGCAACATCGACAGGCTGAGAATGGCATGCATCAGGCGGACTCTCACGGCTGGCTACACCAATAACGCCGGTAGACGGCATTGTGATCGCACGACAAGAGCAGAGCACGATCACACATAATGCAATGACGAGTATTCGAATCACACCAAACTGATTCTGAAGAGATACCCGAGTTGGCATCATGGTAAACCACCCTGCGTCGGAACACGGTTTCCAATCACGACCTCTGCAACTGGATCACCTAGTGTGGATGCAACAGCAAGACAATCATCCCCTGGCTGTACATCAAATGACGAAGAGGCAGGAGATTCAGCCTCACACGACACGTACACTGCTCGTCGCACCAGCGAGCCCTGAAGTGCTTGTTCCAAGTCATCCTGCTCAATGAGGACCTCCACAGGAAATCGCCAGACCATTCCTGCAGGCGTAACAAGCTTCGAAAGGAGACAAATCGAAGGGTACAGTTCTTCTCCATCGTGTCCTTGAATATTGGTGAGCCGCAATCGATAGGGATGACCAACTACAAGACCCATTCTGAGAGGAACCACACCTGAAACTGACCATCCTGATGCAGTCTCGATCGCAATAGAAAGCCCTGGTGGGCCCATAATTTCTACTGGTTGCACTGTGATAGGAATCATCTCCGAACGGGGGCCGCGCTGAGAGGGTCGCGAGACACCAATCGCTCCCGGTTCTAATTGCCTGGTGAATTCTTGGGCCGTCCTCGGCTGGACACCTTCGTCGGCAGATGCCGACAAGGATGCCAAGACGAGAACAGGTATCACCAGTGGCCTGCAGACCACCCACAGCCCGGTCCCCGTTCGGAAAATGCTTCCTTTGTTCAACAGTTGTTTGTCCATAAAGTCACTACGATTACTCCACTAGTTCTGGCGGCAAAGGAGCCATCGGTTTGCTTGAATCCCACTCTGCACCCTCTCCAACCACTACGGCAACATTTGCAGGAGGCCCACAATTCTCAATAATCTGGGCGCGATCCTCACGCGGCTGCCTCAACCGAATGTTCGGCACATTTTGCCGCTCTGCAACATAGGCGTTTGTTGCTGGTTTCGGATAACTCAAACCAGGAGATTGCTGTACATGAAGAGACATGTTCTGAGAGGGTGAAGGCATATGCATTCTCGTATGGTTCGTAATCGTGTGTTTCTTCAAACCAGCTGGAATGCCAAGTGGAATATGCGCCGGCCCCGGAAGACCGATTGGGGTCCCGACTCGTGGCATACCATACTCGGGAGCTGTCATTCCGGTGAGATATGCTGGAGGGACCTGAGTAGGATCACCACCTACCGGCATCCCTAATGGTGCTGCAATTCCAACTGGTGGTGATTGTCCATCGTTTGCAAAGCCAATTTGTGATCCACCCGCCGACTCCAAATCCTTATTACCAATCCGAATGATTGATAAAATAGATCCTCTTCGATCCGCTTCAACAAAAGGATCTATCCCCGGATCAAGTCGTGTACTCACAAGTGTTTCTACCCCAGCAACAGCGAGTTCCTGATAATCAGGATCTGGCAGATAAACAACTTTGGTGACAAAGTTGCCCGTTGTGACTTGATCCAAATCTTCATTTGTAAGTTGGAATGGGATTGTATTATGAGCAAGGAAAGCATCTGTTCGAGGCGTGACGGGAGCTACTTCGAGCGTTGGATATAGCTCACTTCCCTCATAGCCCGGTATGTCGGTGAGTTTGAGTCGATAAATCGCTCCCTGTGGAAAGTCATATCTTCCAGGCGTGATGAGAGGCGGAGAATCAAAGCCACCGGTCAGTGACACATCCCAACGAATCTGCATGCCGTCAGGTCCGATGAATCCGATTTGTGATGTTGGTCCAACTGCAGCACTATTCCCATAGAGAGGCATGCCGCCGGATCCATGTGGGCCGTATGTACCGTAGCAGTTATCCTCAGTACCTCCAGTCAGCCTCACGCCTTGCTCCAAACCATTGGCAACAAGGGCTGCATCGTAGGACGCTGGCGTAATAATACCGGGGCCAGGACCTTCAACACCGGGGCCTGGATGCTGAAGCATTGCCGCAGGTGGCAAGACATTGGTTTGGGGCATACCAGCCGGACTGAGTTGCGCAATCCCAGATAAAGGAGAGTTCGCGGGAATATGGCAGCCAGCCAAGAGCATAGTCAATGAAAGCCCAAAAAGGCCGTATTTCATTCGATTCAACATTTCGTTTTCCTCCACACCCGATCGATTCGAGTTTCGCGATACCGTGTCCACCGCGTACACTTCCGAAACAGGCGGAAGTCCATACCGCGGGGAACAGTGGTTCACTCCCCGTTCTTCGACCTACCGCAGCCACTTTCTTTGGTAAAACCATCAAAGTCTTCCCGATCATGACGCTCTATCACTCAACTAGTTTCCCCAACCTCCGCATACTGCGCTGTTCGGTTGTGGCCGTGTTCTTGAGTGTGCGCGTGCTCTGTGTCTCGATATCTGCCATCGCGGACGAGCCCTCGGCCAACGGACAGTCTGAGACGGTGTATGACAGGAGTGATCAAAACATCCCCACTCAGTCTGTTGGCCCATCGATGCAGGGAGAAAGGATTGTCTCTACCACATTAGCTGGCTTTGCCCGCGCCCAGTCAGTATCCGCAAGGATCCGTCAGCGCGTACGCATTGGAAATCGCGTCCTTGTTGGATCTGGCCGATATGTCCAACAGGGAACCGGTATTGATCAAAGATTCCGCTATGAAGTTTCAATGGAATGCGACAGTGAACGATTTGATGTTCTTGAGGTCTGTGATGGAATCTTTCATTGGACATATCGGAATATTGGATCGAATCCCGCGCAGCTCTCACGTCTTGATGTGCGACAAGTAAGACAGAAATTAGAGCAACTCAATGTGCTAGATCGATTTGGAGCGTCACCATATCTCGGTGGTATCCAGCGATCTTTCGCCCTTACGCGTCAGTGGTATCACTTTGAAACGGTGGAATCTGCGAGTATCGATAACATGCCTGTGTGGAGTGTTCTAGGCACATGGAATACCACCTTACTGAGTTCACTCTTACCCGAACAAGCAGAAAAGATTCAGTCTGCAGAGTTCGGGCCATCTCTTTTGCCTGATGGCATGCCGTGGAGTGTTCGCGTGTCTATTGGAAAACAAGAGCTTTTTCCTTTTCGTTTTGAATGGCTTGCCATCCCCGGAAAGCGACCTGTCGCTGATACAACCCTCGAAACGATTGCAGTAATGGAACTTTATGATGTCCAAATTGATGGACCAATTGATACATCAGCATTTGTATACAAGCCTGCGGTGACAGGAATGATCGATATCACTGATGGCTATGTAGAAAGCCTTGCTCCGATGCGTCCTTGAACTGCGTACGGCCATTCAGACTTCGCAAGCTGAATAGCCGTTTCAATAGCAGCACACATACTGGAAGGATCAGCAGAATCGGTGCCTGCGATATCGAAAGCAGTTCCATGGGCGACACTTGTGCGAAGAATGGGTAGCCCAAGCGTAATATTCACAGCTCGATGCATTCCAAGAAGTTTGATGGGAATATGTCCTTGGTCATGATACATGGCAATAATGCCATCGAATTCACCTCGGCTTGCCCTGAGAAAAAGCGTGTCTGCAGGCAATGGACCGATGAGTTCAACTGACTCTTTTCGAAGCCGCTTGACAGCAGGAACAATGATCCGTTGTTCCTCATCACCAAATAAACCACCTTCGCCACCGTGGGGATTAAGGGCCGCAACTGCTAAACGTGGTGAACGATCAAGCATGGCTTTCAAAAATGATGCTAAATGACATCCTGCCTGAACGATACGGTCAATCGACAAGGAATGGATGGCACTCAAAAGTGACTCATGGAGCGTTGCGTGAACAATGCCCAACCCAGCATCGTGAGATTCATCTGGTGGTAACCAAAGCATCATCGAAGCAGCATCATCAGTAAGCCCGCAGGCTCGAGCAAGTATTTCCGTATGCCCAGGTTCATCACGTCCCGCAACTCGAATGGCTTCCTTATGCAGAGGCCCAGTGACGATGGCTTGTCCATGCCCCAACCTGACAAGATCAATGGCAGTGTCAACAGCCATCAATGCACAACGGCCTCCTTCTACTGAAACACGTGCGATCGGAGATTGATCTGATGGCCCACCATTTGGCTCGACAATGAGCATTCGATCTGACGTACTCATCCTTGTGTCATCTGATGAAATGATTTCAATGGCAGGAGTCTTTTTTCCTACGCTGTCTGAGGACGCTAGTATTTGGGCGATCGTGTCAGCCCAACCAACAATACGGAGCCGGGCTTGATGATGAAAAATCGGATTGGACCATGCCGCAGCAACGATTTCCGGACCAATACCCCCTGGGTCACCACAGGTGATAAATACAACAGGCTGAGAAGAAGTAGGGAGGGCACAAGACATATCACGGACTATTATAGGAAAACTGAGCGTTACAAGAAAAAGCAAATGTTATTCCATCTCCTATACTGTACCGTACGAACAAGTCATCAAAAACATTAACGGAGTTCAAGAACGCTATGTCACAGGTATTTTCACGAGCTTCGTTATTCGCGATGTCACTCTTAGTCGCGACGGCAGGCCTTGGGCTATGGCTTGGAGACTTACATGGACAAACAGATCCACTCGTTCTTCGGTGGGGAACTGTACACCGGCTTTCGGGTGTTCTGGCAGCACTTGTTGTCGTGCTTGTCAACAGCATGGGAGTCACTTATTTCATTGGTACAGGCCGATGGTGTCGAGAAGTTGTTGAAGCCTATCACCTCAATTCAGCATTTATTGAACGAAGTAAAAAACTCAAGAAATCTGCATTCCCATTTGCCTTAATGGGAATGCTCGGTGTGGTTGCTATCGTAGCTCTGGGCGGGGCAGCAGATCCTGCTTCTGGTCGCCCGGGCACGGAGAACTGGGTGACGCCACACCTTCTTGGTGGCTTAGGCATCAGCGCAGGAATCGCAATCTGTTTTCTTGGCCAACTCACTCCAATTCGAGCCCACAGTGTTTTGATTGATGACGTAATGAAAGAAGTTCACCATGCTCGTAAAGTTCGTGGCCTTGATACAAAAAGTACGTAACTATCTTCTTGAGAAATTTTGTATCACTGGGGCTGCATGAGATGCCCAGAAGATGAGTGGCTATGGTGACTATGTGAAGATTTTTCTAATGCCGTAATACCAAAAGCCACTAATAGACCGCTAGCGAGTGCTACTGTAAGTAACACTCGATCATGACTGTGAAACTGAACCTCTGGCAAAAGATCTGCTGCTGCAATACACAAAAATGCACCTGCCGCCATTGCGAGGGCAATCCCCAGCAAGCTTCCATGGGCGTCTCCAAAAAACTGAAGACTCAACAAAAACACTATGGATCCAAGTGGTACAACCAAAGCGTATAGTCCATTGACAACGGTTCTCATGTGAGGCGTTGCATCTGAATGCACCATGAGGGTGGCAATGATTCCTGCATCAAATGGCTTATGAAGCAATATTGCCAAAAAAGTTGCAAGCCCTGCCAGCATGCCGGCTCCATGCATCACATCTGTGTTGACCGAGGCTGCAAGAGCGGCCCCGTCAGCTAGGCTGTGTAGCGAAAGTCCGGCAAAGGCTCCAACCCAAACCCATTGTGACGACTGACCTGCCCCATGATGCAATTCACAAGAATGATCAGCAGCATTGGGTGTTGTACGTAGATGATCAAGTTCACAGGCATGTGCCAACAAATCTCGATCGGCTGTATGGTGAGCATGACCATGGAAAAATCGCTCGAGTAAAAACATGAGAAAAAAACCTGCAATAGACCAAGCCGCAGTAGCGTTGATGTCATTACCAAGTTGATAAAAAGCGTGAGGCAACAGGTGCAAAAACCCTACTCCCAACATAACGCCCGCAGTGAAGGAGAGCAGCACCTGCATTCGTCTATGTCCAATGGCAATAAAAGCCATTGTCATCCCACCTGCAAAAGCTGCAGCAGCGATGAACACAAGGTATATCCCAAGGCTGAATGTCTTCCAGTAAATGGGAGCCATAACAACTTCTCTATCTACTCATACAGATTGCAGTGCGATTTAGACCATAAAATCAATGAGGGGATCACTTCTTCACCCTCATTGAACGGACACGTAATACTGAATCACCGTGCAATGATTCCCTAGCATTTTCAAATCCAACACCTCCCAAATGGGCTGTGCATAGCCGTGATGGTGAGATTTTAAGAAAAATTTGTCGTTCACACAGAGTCACAAGTTGTTCCCAACATCAACGCCTGTATTGCCATGGAGCTGGCTGGGTTTGATACATCCGAGAAGCCTGCTCAACCTGCTGACGAACGACAGCATTGTACTCGGTCTTGTGTGCGTCGAACGCTGCACACGCTCCTAATACAATGAGCAACAAGTAGGTGACGATATTCGCCCATGCTTCACCACCAATGAACTTCATCGCTGTCCCAAAAGACTTTTTTACCTTTGGTCCAAAAAGCCCGAGTTTCACTGACCATATTTCATCGAGCACAAGATGGGTCAGGTATCCAAGAACAGCTCCTCCCGCAACAAAATACCGACACATTGGATCAAATGAATCAAAAGCAAGAAATACAATGAGGCCCGCAACGGCTGCAGCCGGAACACTATGGAACATTCCTCGATGTACCGAAAAAGTGCTTAGTAGCCACGCAAGCCCAAAACGAAGAGCCAAATAAATTGCACCACCAGCTATGATGGTGGCCTCGAGTGATAACGAAAGGTGCTGCACCCTTGGAAAAAGCATGACCGGCACAACGGCAGCAACGAATCCAACACTTTCCTGCAGCGGTCTACCTGAATCACTATCAAGATCCGGCATCATGCCGGATGCTGCGCAAAGTCCCGCAGCCAACGTGCAGGTCAGAGGAGGGAGGCCTGCATACCATGCAGCCGCTCCGTAGGTCATTCCCACG
Source organism: Planctomycetaceae bacterium (assembly GCA_902629495.1). Next base: position 40,063 of record CACORA010000010.1, on the reverse strand, counting down.
ATGGTTGAACCCGTAACATGCTCGCGAAACCCGGGCACTGTAAAACTTCCCCTTTGCCGTGATTAGCGCAGACTATCAGACAACGATAGCACTATCTCCTCGGCACTTTAATGAAGCAAGCGACACATTGAATTGATTACCATCCCCTGTACTGCCGGAACGACAAGGTTTACCTAGGGTGAACCGGAAATACTTCCTCCTTAGTAGTGACAATTGACGCATTCGATCAACGCTTTAGGCGATATAGGGGAAATAGGGATCTTTTTACTGCAGGTTCCCCGACTCATATTTTTGATTCACGGGCTCAACATTGATCTTCGTTCAATATCACATGATCCCTACACTCGCCGCCCACATGAGGAGGATGCGCTGTGGCAATCGAAGGTTATGATCTGGTGATGCTAGGAATCCTAGCTGCAACGGCACTACTCGGTTACTTCAAGGGTATGGTGTGGCAATTGGCCTGGATTGCTGGCATTGTCGTGAGTGGTTTTGTCTCCATGCGATTTGGCAACCAATTTGCGCCCTACTTCGGTCAACAAGAACCATGGAATCGGTTTGCCTCCATGCTTGCTTTATATGTAGGCACTTCGTTGGCTGTGTGGCTCCTTTTTCAGATTGTCTCTGGTGCAATCAACGCCATTCACCTTTCCGCATTTGACCATCAACTAGGCCTTCTCTTTGGTGCTGCAAAAGGGATTCTATTGTGTGTTGTCATCACTTTTTTTGCCGTCATGCTGGCCCCAGATTATCGTTCTCAAGTTGTTACAAGTCACAGCGGTCAAATCGTGGCAACATTACTTGTTCGAGCTGATGAGTATTTGCCAAAAGAAATACACGAAACAATTGACCCGTTTGTAAAGCAATTTGAAGAACAATTTCAGCAATCTGGTGGCCAACCGGTGACAAGAACAGCATCATCTGGCACAACTGACGTGACTGACGGCACGTCACCTTTGACATCCATTTGGAACGGAATCAGCTCGGCCGCAGCCTGGGCAGGTGCAGAAAAGATTACTCCGGCGGAGCAGGGGACCCCCGCCAAGGGAGGACTTCCAAAGGGTTCGTCCTGGTTTGTACCGTCCAGCGAAACCCCAACGGCTCAACCGGCCGGCTATCAGACACCCACAGCCAGACCAGAATCGAGCAGTTTTTCATCCCCTCCTTCAAACACAACACCACAGCAGTTTCCGATTGGTGCCCAGTCTCCGCTAAAAACTTCAGGCACCTGAGAAGACCGCCTAAGATCTTTGACCTCAGCAGAACAGTGGTGATGAACAAAACTTGGTTGACGATCTAGAAAACGCACAAAAACACGTGAGATCAGTCTTTGATGGAAGGGGGCCCCAAACCGGACATAAGAGACATTATCGGACGTTGGGAGGGGGGTCGTTTTCCGGCGTGTTATGCATCTGTTTCAGCCGGATCAAGATAAACGCCCAGTTGACGGAATCTCATATACCTCGCCTCAACCAGTGAATCGACTGATTCTTGACTGAGCTCCTTCAATGTACGAGTAAGGTACGTCTTCAGACGAGAGGCCATCTGCCGCGGTTCTCTATGAGCCCCCCCGGCTGGTTCATCGATGACATGGTCCACAACACCAAATTCTGAAAGATCCCGAGATCGCATCCGTAGGGCTCTTGCTGCATCAGCCTTAAACTCGGCACTTTTCCAGAGAATACCTGCACATCCTTCTGGGCTGATGACGCTGTAATAAGCGTGCTCAAGGATCGCCACACGATCTCCTACACCAATTCCAAGCGCTCCACCCGATCCTCCCTCTCCGATGACGACACAAATGATTGGAATTGGCAGCGATGCCATTAAGAACATGCTTTCCGCAATCACTTGCGCCTGGCCGCGCTCCTCAGCACCAACTCCTGGATAAGCGCCAGGCGTATCGATCAGACACACCACAGGCAAGCCATATTTGGCAGCCAATCGCATCTTTCCCATTGCCTTGCGATATCCCTCAGGATGCGCACACCCAAAATGGCAAGCCTGACGTTCCGCAAGAGTCTTACCTTTTTGATGGCCGATCACCAGAACTTTTCGACCGTCTAGTTTGGCAAAGCCGCAAAGCATTGCTGGATCATCACCATAGGCCTTATCGCCGTGGAGCTCAACAAATTCATCAAACACCATCTGGAGATAGTCACTTGTTTTGGGCCGATCCGGATGACGGGCTATTTCAACAGTCTGCCAAGGATCCAGACTCCCAAAAACCTTTCGTTGTACCTCAACAAGTTTTCTCTTGAGCAGACGCAACTTCTCTTGCTCCTGTCCGTCAATAGGAGCCGCTTCAAGCGCCGTGATTTGATCCTCGATCTCGTAGATCGGATTTTCTAATGGAAGACGATGGAGTCCACGTGCCATAGCAAAAAGAATCCTTTTATAAAATTGATAACTGATTTCATAGAGTTTCTCTGTTTCACCCCGCTGACGTCAATTGGGATCAGTCAAACGAAGATAGAAGAGGCATTGCCTGAACCTAAACTCATGACTGAAGACTTCCGATATCAGCAATAACATCCTGCATTGACTGAGGTCGGTCCGATGCCTGCTTTGCCATCATTCGACGAATGAGTCTCTCAGCAGCTACAGGAAATGAAGGAACCGCAGTACGCACTGTCGGCACAGGTGCTGAAATATGTTTGTTCAACAGGTCATTCTCAGTTGATGCTGAGTATGGCACCTGCCCCGTGACAAGTTCAAAAAATGTACACCCCAGTGAGTAAATATCTGCACGACGATCAACGCAGCGCCCTCGAATCTGCTCTGGTGCAATATAACTGGGTGAACCTTGAGCCTGCTGCCCCCCCAGCCAAGATCGAAGCAAATTTGGCTTTCGAGTTGAAATAGCAAAGTCTATCACTTTGACTCTTCCTGAACGATCCAACAGGACATTGTCTGGTTTGATATCACGATGCACCCAACCTCGACTATGCATGTGTTCAAGAGCCATCGCAATTTCCATAGCTATTTTGTGCAAGTATGGTGCAATCTGTCCTGTTCCATCAGCCAACCGTTGCTTGAGGTTTGGATGAGGAAACGATTCCATGACTAATCGCGGCAGGTCGTTATCTGAAAAATACTCCTTAATTCGAATGAGTCCTGGATGGGCAAATTGCTTTGAAACAGCCAATTCATGTTCCAGCAATTGAGATTGATCTTTACTGTGTGCCATTTCAGGATCGATGACTTTTACAGCCACAGGCGACACTGACTGACTCTCCACTGCTTCCCATATCTGGCAGTGCTTTCCAACACCAAGTTGGCGCACAAGAGTCAAGTTACCGATTTGTGTAGGTAAACTGGCCATGGAGGCTCCGGATCAAGTTCTACAGTCAAAAGTATAAGGCCATGTGGAGGTGCCGTTGGCCCAGTTGCAGAACGATGTCGAGCAACAAGAGCCTCACGCATCCAGTCCGGCTGACGTTTTTCACATCCAATCATTACAAGGGATCCCGCAATGATACGAACCATATTGTACAAAAAACCATTCCCCTCAACTTCAATCCATACTTCAGAATCTAAGAACGCATCTTCTGCGGGTTTTCGCACTACATCAATGCGATAAATCGTTCGAACTTTTGATCGCCGCGTGGATGAGGTGGTTTCAAATGATGTAAAGTCATTTTCTCCCACTAAGAATGATGCAGCCTTTTGCATCAGTTTTTCATTGAGACGCTTCTTCCATCGCCATACGAAACTTCTCTGAAGCACAGGCCGCCACGGTGCGTCATGGATGCGGTAACGATACGTTTTGCGAACTGCCGCACGCATAGGGCTGAAATCTCCTGCAACCTCAGCTCCATTAATGACCGTTACATCTGAAGGTAATTTAGCATTGAGTGCTTTCACCCATACGTCTGGAGGAAAACCTCTCCGAGTCGAAAACGTAACGATTTGGGATAGGGCATGTACCCCTGCATCAGTACGACTACACCCTCGAGGGAGAACCGTCTCTCCACTTATTTCATAAATTGCCTCAGCGAGCACTCCTTGCACGGTACGTCTGCTAGGCTGAGCCTGCCAACCAGAAAACCGCGTACCGTCATACGCAAGCCTCAGACACATTGAACGGATAGATGACGACGCCCCCACCTCAATCATCCATGCACCGTCCGCTCCCACGACAGAAGCCCTCGCGTAACCACATGCTCAGCAATTTGTACAGCATTCGTTGCCGCACCCTTTCGGAGATTATCTGAAACACACCACAAGGCAATACCCGTTGGACTTGATGTGTCTTCACGAATTCTCCCAACAAATACTGCGTCCTGACTACTACTTGTTCGAGGCATGGGATACACACCTTTTTCCAAATTATCGACAACCTCAATGCCAGGTGCATCAGCTAAAAGACGACGAGCATCATTGGCAGAAATTTTTGTCTCTGTCTCAATAAGAATTGATTCACTATGACTGACAGCAACGGGCACTCGTACGCATGTTGCACAAACACCTATCGTTTCATCATCAAAAATTCTTTTTGTTTCGAGCACCATCTTCATCTCTTCGCTCGTCATCCCTCCAGAGCGATGAGAACCAATTTGTGGAATCAAGTTGCCTGCAATAGGGTGATCAAAAACCTCGTGCTTTTCTACCTCATTCTTGAGCCAAGCAGTTGTCCCCTGCTCCAATTCAGACGTTGCCGCCAACCCAGCCCCACTTACAGCCTGATAGGTACTTACAATCACACGCTTGATCTTCGACACATCATGAAGAGGCTTCATGACCATGACCATCTGCGTTGTCGAGCAGTTTGGGCTCGCAATAATACCTTGATGTTTATCTATGGCTGACGCATTCACCTCCGGAATGACTAAGGGAACGCTAGGATTCATCCGAAACTGTGCGCTTTCATCCACAACGACAGTCCCCTTCTCGACAGCCCACGGAACGAATTCTGCTGCCACTTCATCTGGTGTACTCCCGATAGCCAATTGAACTCCCTCAAATGCTTCCGGGGTCAGTACTTCAACATCAAATGTTCGACCAGCTACCGTGATTGGTTTTCCAGCCGACCTAGGAGAGGCAAGAAGTTTGAGTCGCTTCGCTGGAAAATCTCTTTCAATCAGGAGGGAAATAATGATACGGCCAACAGCGCCAGTGGCACCAACAACAGCCAATGTGTCAATCATAAAATGACTTTCATCTTTTCAGGGGTAGCCGGACAAAAAATATACGCTCAAAAAACTCAACTGGAACGAATGCTAAATTTGCAACAATCATCGATAGACCAAATTCCATCATGCCCATGGTGAGGCCGATTCCCAAGTGCACCAGTACAGCCATCGTCAAAACAATGGGCCGTGTGAGACGAGGCCAAATAAGTGCCGCATATGTGACCTCCCAGAATAAGGCAACCAATGTAACACCATTTACGAGAAATGGATGTGAGGCAGTCCACGTCATATCAATTGTTCGGTATTGGATATTTGCAGCAGCCCCCCAAAGTGCCGTCCCTTCCCACCAACTCGCACCAAGCAGTTTTCCACAACCAGCAAAAAAATAGACAATGCACAAATGCACTTGTAACAATCTGAGAGCAATGGTTGCCTGCACTGAAGACGTAGCATTTCTTGCAAAAATAAATTGATCGAGTGAGAGCACAGCCCCAGCCGGACCAATTGCAAGTGGAATCATCAGCAAACCAAGTGTGTCATCAAATCCAAATACATTGAGAGGCGCTCGGTTGACTGCACTCACCAGCCCAACAAAAGACACTATTGCCGCAAGACGAGTTGCCAGTCCAAACGTCAGCATCAAAGAGGCAATCAGCGTAATACCGCAAAGCACTCTTAATGATGATGGCGAGGCTGCGGCAAAATACCAACTCCATTGCCAAGGTTGATCATTGGAACGCCAGACATTGTCGGGGGCTTGCCAACCATTCACTCCAAAAAAACCATCGACATCAAGGAACCATACAACCATTGACCACGCAAGCAAAAGTCCTGTCGCTATACGAATCACAGCCAACACAAGAGGGCCCGAAGGAGTAAACCAAAACCGGTTCCACTCCACACCCCAGTCGCTCAACCATGACTCTTCCGAGCGTTGTTGAAACCTGTCCGAAGAAGCCATCATGGAATATTCCTCTTTGCAAAAGCGTACGTGCCAAGAGGAATTAACAAGTCCTCCCCTACCCTGCCCTGAAGGACCTCATCTGGTGTTGGCAAATAGTGTTCAACGAGGGTCAACTCAACTTGGCTCCCCTGCTCTTGCTCCAGAATGTGAGCTGCAATATCCATAACAATAGGTTGCCACTCTCTTTTCGCATTGCTCACAACTTCCATCGGGGCGCCAGGTAACGGCACCAGTGATGCTATTTTTTCTGGAAGCATGAATCGTCGGTGATATAACAATCGAGGCCAATCACTCTTTGCATCTGGAATGCTACCCGAGCGACTCGTACCGTCTGGCATCTGTACTGACCATCGAAAAGAATGCCCTGGGCCAGGATTGGGCGCAAAAAATCTGTAACCATGCCCAAGAGCAAGTGCTCCGACAACAGGACGAACAGGCTGAAGCAATCGGTCAGCCAGCAGGCTCGCTGGAGGTGGACCAGCCAATGGCGGCAACACAACAACTACTAAATATGCGCAAATAGCTAGTGAAACAATACTTCTCTGCCAAAGTGGCCATACCCTGTAGTCGTTCATGCTGTTACTTTACCAAGCCACAGGCCACAGTTCCCAGAAAGAAAAAACTCCTGCAGGACTTGGGCTTTCCTGCAGGAGTTTCAATGGGACTTTTACCGATTCAGACCCCGCTACTGCACTAAAGCAGTAGCATCAGCAAGTGTGGACAGGTCACTCGTTGGATCAATTGATAGCTCAACTGTCTCTCCAGCTTTCAGGTCAATGATTTTCGAAACCATTTTCTGTCGACCATCAACAAGACTTGCAACACGGATTTCATAGCCTTTCCATGATTTTCCCGCAGGCAACATTGTGGTCTCAAATTGACGCGTTTCACCACTCGAGCCCGTTGCATTACCAGCAAGCCAGACTTGAGCGTCCGCAGGCACATGAAGTGTGACGGTCGTTGTTGGTGATGTCTCGTTCGCAATCGAGCGATTTTGCAAATCCTGATCGAAAGACAGACGAGTACCTTCTCCCGCAGACAAGGAAACGACACGTGATTCTTCAGTTTCAATACCATCACGCTCCAGCGACATCTGAACAGTAAACTCATACTGTTTTCCAGGAACCAAACCTCGCGAGATATATCGACGCACTTCCCCAGTAGCCTTCGTCCTCACGCCATTCACAAAAATCTTGGCGTCAACAGGAACCTCAACTGTAAGCATCGCACCATCGGCAGGGACTACTGTTGAATCTTCGGAAGCTGGTTTTTCAGAAGGTATGACGACCTCTGTACCCTCACCAGTAGCAGACGATGGTTCGACTGTTTTGTAAGACTCAACAGGCATACTTGATGATAAACCGGACATGGAGGAATAGCCTGTTGAAGGGTATCCACCATAGGATCCACCAGAAGAGCCGCCGTAAGAGTAGGAACCACCCGATGAGCCACCATAAGAATATGAACCACCTGAGCTACCACCCGACGAGCCATGACTCGAGTGCAGTGAATGTCGATATGCACGCATTGCCTGACGATTTGCTCTTCGAGAGCCCCAACTTCCACCGGAGGAACCTCCGTAGCTTCCTCCCGATGAACCTGATGACGCGTGGCTGTAACCACCTGATGAACCACCTGATGAACCACCTGATGAACCACCTGATGAACCACCGTAGCGGTGATGCCATCCTGCCTCGACATTAGCAGCATGAGCGGCCAACGCTGCAAACGTAATCAACCCAAATATCTTGTACCATTGACTCTTGACCAGCATGTTGATCTTTCTCCGTGGCGTGACTCATCAAAAAGGGATGGAAAAGCCAATCACACGGGTGAACAACTCACCCATGAAGGCTTTCTCATGACAGATAGGATAATTTGCAGATTTAGTAAATCAAGCAAAATAGGCAAAATATGCGGCCTCGGTCTCGTCTCATCTTGCCATCTGAAAACAGATGATTTGGGCATTTTTTTGCAAAAAATACGTGAAAAAGCGAATGATCAATACATTCACCGCTTCTCACTCTCCAGCTGGAGAGAATCCAAGGCAAGCGTGCCCGAAGCCCCCATGAGACCGATCTGAAGAATCCCTTCCCGTGCCCACAATGGTACAAAAGTGCCTCCTGCACAACGTTTCCAACCAAAATTTCCAAGCCACTTTGAGTTTTGTGTCATCATGGGCGCAAGAATCACACGTTTTGTCCGGGAACGCTGAGCGTCGTAGAAATACACCGCAACAGCAGGTACTTCGTTTGATGTTACCCCCGTCATGAGCTTCTCACCTCTTACTGAGAATGTCACGGCAAGACGACGTATCGCCTTACCGTCAACAGGAAATCCTTGGAAGATTTGAGCCGGTCGACCAGGTTGGGCATTATGAAGTTGAAGGCAGCGTCCACCACTCGGAGCAGATTCGTCCTCAATAATTGTTGCCTGTCGACCGTAATACCACGCAACGGGGATCGCAGTTCCGTCAATCGTTTCTTCAAAATCCCCATTCGATAATTGCGGATGCTTGCCGTCGGGCTTTGTTTCCCGAGACTCTTCCGCCTCACCAGTCATAGGCACAAAGAGACTTGGTACGAGTGTCTCTCGAAGAAGCTTCCCGTTCTTTTTTGTCATCCGAACAAGGATCTGTTCGTAGCGTTCACCCACTGGTATGACCATCATCCCACCTTCAGCGAGTTGATCAACAAGAGGTTGCGGAATATCTTCGGGAGAACATGTAACGATGATCTTGTCAAATGGAGCGTGTTCTTTCCAACCAGCAAATCCATCTCCAATCTTTGTGACAACGTTACGATACCCAAGCCGTCTCAATGTTCGATCAGCCCGTTTACCCAAGTCTTCATGAATCTCAATCGAATACACCATTCCGACAAGTGAAGAGAGAACGGCAGCCTGATACCCACTCCCAGTACCAATTTCAAGAACTTTATCAGTTGGCTTTGGCTCCAACTTTTCTGTCATGTAGGCAACAACAAATGGTCCTGAGATTGTCTGCGCTTCTCCAATGGGCAATGACATATCTATGTACGCAAGCGCTCGCTGACTTGGCGATACAAACTCGTGACGTGGCGTGAGCCTCATGCTTTCTAAAACACGAGCATCCGTCACACCACGGGCGGCAATGTCGTCACGGACCATGCGCTCTCGCGTAAGATCGTACGGGTCATTGGGGGTCGCGGCCGATGTTGCCGACAACGAAAAAACCATCAGAACGTAAACTGCCTTATGGAAACGCATCACCGTGAGGGAACAATCCCAACAAGTTCAATATCAAACACAAGAACCTCATTTGGTTCCACCAATGGGGGAAAACCCCGTGCCCCATAACCGAGTTGCGGAGGAATAAAAAGCCTCCAACGAGAACCGACTTGCATGAGTGGAATTGCCTCCCGCCATCCTGGTGCCATGGCCACAACATGATACGTCACGGGTTCTTCTTGCGGATCCGTCGCGTCGAATTCACTCCCATCAATGAGGGTTCCGCGATAGCGCAATGCAACCTCGCTGGCAGGAGATGGGTGCAGTCCTTTTCCAGCAGTCACTATTTCATACTGCAAGCCGCTTGGTCTCGTGACCACCCCTGGTTTCTTTGCATTTTTTTCAAGAAACTCGGCTGCCTTGAGAAGATTCGTTCGAGCAATCTCAGCCATCTTCTTCTCAAATGCTTCATCTTTTTCTCTCGCCAATGCATCGAAATACTCTAACGCTTTTCGTATTTCGGAGTCACTCAACGCAAGTGCTGTTTCACTCGTAGAATCAAACAACCCACGCGATATGGCTGCGAGAGGAATATCTGGAAAACGTGCACGAAAGTCCTCGGCAATTTGATTTCCAATCCGAACCCCCACGGCATATCCTAAAATACTTTGAGGCTCCTCAAGACGCGTCACCTTACTTGTCTTTTGTTTTGATTCGCTGTCTGAAGAAAAGGCAGGCGACGGAGCAAGCACATCTTCCGGATCAGAAGCCATTAATGCGCAACCAACCGATGCGAAACTCACCAAAAAGAAGCCCCGCAACTTCAACTGCGTAAACGCCCAATGCCTCGTCATGTTGATTCCTTCGGCCGAGCCAAGGCACCTTTGGTCAGTTCCAAGAATGCCGTCTCTAGGTTAACTTCCTGCTCCTGAACCACTAAGACCTTCTCACCAGCGGCAACAAGCCTGTTTACAAGAGGCGAGTGATCTACCACTCCTTCAGCCAGAGCAACTAAAACATCGCCATCCCGAACAGTGACCCCTTTGGCCTCTGCGGCTGTCTCGAGAGCGTTTGCAGCAGCCAATGAATCCCCGGCCACACGAATCCGAATGACCGGCTGTCCACGAACCTGCCTGAGAAGATCCTGAACATCACCACATGCAAGCAGCCGACCATATTCAATGATCCCGACCCTATTACAAATATCAGCTAGTTCAGGAAGAATATGGCTTGATACAAGCACCGTCTTTCCCATGCCTTGGAGACGCTTGAGCAGATTTCGCATTTCAATCCGTGCCCTTGGATCGAGTCCGCTCGCAGGTTCATCAAGAAGAAGCACATGAGGATCATGGAGTAATACTCGAGCCAAGCCCAGACGCTGAGTCATCCCGCGAGACAAACTTGTTACAAGCTCATCACGTTTCGCCACAAGGTCAACGAGTTCGAGTGAGCGTTCCGCAACACGACGCCTTTCTGCACCATAAATCCGATACGCAGCAGCAAAAAACTCCAAATACTCAATCACCCGCATATCATCATACACACCAAAAATATCCGGCATGTACCCGATGCTCCTTCGAATCTCTCGAGGGTGCGTGTAGATGGAATGCCCGCACACATATGCCTCTCCCCATGTTGGCTGGAGGAGAGTTGACAAGATCCGGATGGTGGTTGTCTTTCCTGCGCCATTTGGACCAATAAATCCAAATAGATCTCCTTGCTCCAACTTCAAATCCAGTGATTCAAGAGCAAAAAAATCGCCATACTTTTTCGTCAGGTCAATCGTCTCAATCATGACTTTCTCTTTTTTATTCGCCGTTACTCAATTGGATGAGCATTCGCCACATTGTCACCCCCTTCGAGGAAGGCTTTCTGTCTCGAACGCTTGAAAAAGACCAGTCTGTGCCTGAAGGACCGAATCCTGCCAATACCGCACGTCCAACTTCTAATTGAGAGGACAAATCAATCCGCCCAAGCCGGCCAGACTCTAGAGATGTAAAGCCACTTCCACCGGCTGCATGATGGAAACCAGCAATCGTCAGTATCTCAGCAATATTAGCACTATCTGTTTTCCAACGTTTTACAACATCGCGACTATTCTCTTCAGAGTGACGCGTAAGAGCCGATATAAGGGATCGCGGGCCACGACCAGAAGAAGGATCAAAGATATCCCCTGCCTTGAGAGTACCAATCTCATAAAGCCAGCCGGAATACACTAAAACGCAGTTCTTAAGTGAAAAAGGAAGGTGATGCACTAGCTCTCCACGCAGTGTTCCCTGAGACTCAACTCTGAGTGTTGTACTGATAATTTCATCACGACATGTCGCATTCCATTCTGATTCGAACAAACGACTCGAGGATGCAGCAATGGGAACCTCTAACAGTAGGGAATCACTTAAACCATAGCGATACTGTCGAGCCGCAAGAGACGGATGCGGCACAGGTGCATCCGTGGCCCCAAGGCCACGACCTGCATCAGCATACCACCCGACAGTCAAAGACGTTTCAGATTCCATACATTCATGAGGCTTTGGCTGCACATCCATCTCATCGTTATCATTCGACCATATCCCAGCCCAAGAGAAGCCTCTGACGGTATTATCCATTGTGTTAATATCAACTACCGATGCCACTGACTCCCCCGAACCCTCGGCTCGCCAGAAAGAGCCGATCTGCCAGATAGCGGCTCCAAGCAACAACGAAAGCAACGGCAGCAGCCCCCATGAGACCCCAAGGGAAGCCTGCCTAGCAAACAACCAACTTCCCGGATAAAGCAATATAATTGTGATGCTGCCGAGAAGGGCAACGAGTGAAAATGGAACTGGGGTAATCCCAGGAAACTGATCGACAGCACGTCTCAATTGCCCAGATAAATCCAACGCAAAGCGGCTCTTTTCTCCTGCTCGGCCTGCCTTTGCACCCGGTGCTCCTCCTAATAACTGGACCAGCATTGTCTCACTTCCCGGCCACGATCGGAAAACCGGTTCATCCAAGTCGACAGACATCCAGGTAATAACACCCAATCCATATCCACGACGAACCACAAGAGGCAAATCTGCTGGATTCGCTCCATCATGAGCCTCAATCACACCATCCAAGGGCTGCGTTTTTTCAAACATTGGCACAAGCAGACTGGACCGCAGACTACGGTCCATCGGACGAGAGCAACGAGAAAATACTTCGAGTGGGGCTGTTCTCCGCAATGGGACCATGTTTTTGACAGAACCAGGGAGCCACTTTCCGAGAACACTTTTTTCAGAGGAGATATCTGCAGCTGAGGCACCTGCAAGAAAGACCAATCGCCCACCACGACGAACCCACGCATCAATCGACCTCAGCGTACGAACATCACATTGTTTCAGTTTATTGGCGCATGCCAGGATAATATCTGCTCCATCTAAGTCGCGGGGATCCTCTGCGAGCGGCAGGGAGCCCTGACTGGACAACACAATGCGAGGACGGATGCCATCTTCATCAGCAAGCAAGCGACCAGCTCGTTCAATTCCTATTGGATTACCAATGACGAGAATAACCTGATCGGTCGATGGTGCAGGCGGCGTTAACGAGACCGATGTGGCATTTTTCAAATCCAAATCATGATGAATCAACACCTGTCCGTTTGGCCTGCCGAATCGAACACAAAACCTTGCAATATATCGATCATCCTTTTTTTTGATTTCGGCTGGAGATGAAACAACCCATTGACCATCAGGGTCTTGAACGCTGGCATAGACCGGACTTTTTCCTTCCGACACCTCAACCCAGAGCGGAGTCCATGACCCAGTGCGATAAAAACCATTAAACCCTACAGACATCTGTTCGGAAGAAATATCACCCGCAGACACTGCAAGAGCAGAAAGGCTCAACACAACGATACAAAAGATTTTCCGAAGCATGAATTCTATTACTAAGGTTTCTCGGCATCAGGACAGAGGCATGCAAGTTTGCCACAACCAGGGCAACCTCGACCATACTTACGGGCAACTGCTTCTTCTAAATCAACACCCACCACATTTGCAATCGTCACAAGCCACGCAAGCACATCTGCGAACTCGAGTGCCTGCTCCTCGTGCGAACCGCTTCGTAATGCTGTTGCCAACTCGCCAATTTCTTCGGTGAGCCACATGAATGTTCCTTCAACTCCTCGGACAGCATCTTTTTCGTGATACATCTGACGAATCAGATTCTGAAACTCACCAAGCGTCATAACATGCTTTCATTGGAGATTCAAAAAACGTAGTAAAAAACCTTTCTCAGTGTAATCAATTCATGAAATTACGGGCAGGACACCGGCAGTATGGTGAGAGAATCGATTGTTACGATACATTTGGTAGCTTGTAGTAGTGGGCCATTTCGACCGTTTTACAAAGACTGATGACGAACACACGCACAATCCGCATCTTTGACACCACCCTTCGTGACGGTGAACAGTCACCCGGTGCCAGTATGAACCGCACCGAAAAGCTTGAAATTGCTCAGGCTCTCGGAAGCCTTGGTGTCGACATTATTGAAGCCGGCTTTCCAATCGCCTCTCCAGGAGACTTTGAAAGTGTTCGTGAAATTGCCTCAGCCGTGACGAGCACAACCATTTGCGGACTTGCTCGATGTAACGACGCAGATATTGATCGGGCCTGGGAAGCGCTTCAACCAGCCAAGCAACCACGGATTCATGTTTTTCTTGCCACCAGTTCTATTCATCGTGAGTTTAAGCTACGCATGACTGAGCAAGAAGTTCTGGATCGTGCCGTAGCAGGTGTTCGTCGCGCCCGCAACCTTTGTACTGACATCGAATTTTCTCCCGAAGATGCTGCACGTACAGAAATAGATTTCCTTTGTCGTGTCATTGAGGCCGTCATTGAGGCCGGCGCAACGACAGTCAATATCCCAGATACTGTTGGTTACGCAACACCATCACAAATGCATTCCGTCATCAAAAGCCTCAGAGAGCGTGTTCCTAATATTGACAAGGCGGTTATCAGTGTTCATTGCCATGATGACCTTGGTTTAGCTGTGGCAAACAGCCTCGCTGCTCTCGAGGCTGGCGCCGGACAAGTAGAGTGCACTATAAATGGCATCGGTGAACGAGCAGGAAATTGCTCTCTTGAAGAAGTTGTCATGGCACTTCGCACGCGACGAGACTATTTTCAAGCTGACACGAATATCATTTCTCAAAAACTTGTTCCTACCAGTCGTCTCGTATCAACCATCACAGGCATCTCTGTTCCCCGGAACAAGGCCATTGTCGGCCGCAATGCCTTCGCGCATGAAGCAGGCATTCATCAGGATGGCATGCTCAAGGAACGGAGCACATACGAAATCATGCGACCAGAGGATGTGGGCCTGGAACGCACGGATCTTGTGCTGGGCAAACATAGTGGACGTGCTGCCCTTGCTGATCGAGCAAAAGCACTTGGCTATCAACTTGCACCAGATCAACTTCAGACCGTCTTTGAACGATTTAAGATTCTCGCTGATCGAAAAAAAGAGATTTATGACGGTGACATTGCTGCTCTTTGCGAACAGCAATTTGCAACGCTTCCTGAATATTATGTATATGACGGGTACGATCTGTCCTGTGAAAGTGGCTCCGCACCAACTGTAACACTACGAATTCTTCATGATGGCCAACGTCAGTCTGTGTCTATTACCGCAGGAGATGGTCCTGTTGACGGCATATTTCTGGCCATTGAGCGGATTACCGGCATCACGACTGTGTGCCGTGATTTTCGTGTTCAGGCCGTCACCGTTGGGAAAGATGCCCAAGCCGAAGTGACTGTTGAGTTGGAACATGCAGGACAACAACAGCGAGGCCGTGGGGTATCAACTGACTCTCTCGAAGCCTCTGCAAAAGCATTCCTGGCAGCAATCAATCGTTTTGCAACGGGCCGTCCGCAGCCGCGCCTTCATCCCCAACAGCCGTAATGATACCCCAAACAACACAATCGCAGTAAGGCCATGAGTGCGGTTATTGTAGAGCGGCATTACGTTTCAGCATAAGACTTTGCGACTCACCATCTTCATGCAATAAGAAAAACTAAATTGCTTCCTGTCCACGCTCACCTGTTCGAATACGGACACATTCATCCATCGGCAAAACAAAAATCTTTCCGTCCCCAATCTCCCCGTCCTCACCAGACCGCCCCCCCTTCATGATTGCTTCAATAGTTGATTCAACAAAATCATCATTGACTGCGATTTGAAGTTGGACTTTGCGGAGAAGGTTTACGCCGATTTCGTGACCTCGATACGTCTCTGCATGACCTCGCTGACGACCGAATCCCTGCACATCCAGTACGGTGAGCCGAAAAACATCAACCTCCGAAAGGCATTGCTTGATATTTTCAAGTTTACTCGGCTGTACAATTGCAATAACTAGTTTCACAGATGATTTTTTCTTTGAGGCATCGGGCTTCTGGAATCTGAGCAACAAAACACATCATACACCGTGCGAAAATACCTCACAACAAAACAGCATATGTTTACTTGAATTTCTTTCCACGCATGCTTAACGTCCGCTCACGAGAGACCGCCTATAGTTCTTTCATGGGCGTAGGCTTCAGTGACATAAGCGTTCTTCTTTCACTTGACCGTGAAGAGCGGATTTCCAAGTTTTCTTCCTTTTTGCCTATCCACAATTTGCCAGATCCATCGCCTGCTGACTGTGCCGCAACCATTCGCGGAGGACGACGAGCAGCGTTACGTCAATTATCTGCTTTAGATCCAATTGCTTATAAAGATTCTCGCAACTACGTCGATGGTGCAGTATCCGGCCTCTCTCCGTGGATTCGTCATGGGGTTCTGTCTTTGGCTGAAGTTCGTGATACCGCACTTGCATACTCGCCTTCCACTCAAGCAGCAGAAAAGTTTATCACGGAATTAGGCTGGCGATTTTATTGGCGAAAAGTGCAGGCATCTCTACGCCATAAAATTCGACACAACATTGAGCCACCTCGCATGAAGTCAAGGCAGCAGAATGCTCCAACATCTATTCCCAACGATGTGCTCAATGCAGAAACGGGCATGGACTGTATTGATACTTTTGTGAAACGACTCCATCACACTGGTTGGCTTCACAATCATGAACGCATGTGGCTGGCATCCTGGCTGATTCACTCACGTGGTGTTCGTTGGCAGGACGGAGCAGATTGGTTTCTTTCCCACCTGCTTGATGGTGACCTCGCAAGCAATCATCTTTCCTGGCAATGGATTGCCGGCACCTTTTCATCTAAACCATACATTTTTAATCGTGAGAATCTCGAGCGTTTTACGCATGGACAATTTTGTAGCAACTGCCACCTCTTTGGTGAGTGTGATGTAGAAGGCAGCTATGACCAACTGACGAGAAGACTGTTTGTTGGTGAATACTCAACTCATCCGCCAAAGCACATCCCCCCTGCCCCTCGTTGGCAAACCGACTACAACAACATCTCAAGCAAACCGCTCGTATGGATAACGCTCGATTCTCTTTCTGCAACAAGTCCTGCCGCTGCACGCTCTTCAGAAAGTCTAAAATTATTTGTTTTCGACCCTGTGTGGTTTACAACAGAAAAACCATCACTGAAACGACTTACCTTCATTTTTGATTCTCTGGCAGAAATAGAAGGAATTCACATTATGTTTGCTGATACCGCCTCAGCCATACTTGAGTTTGCTGCTTTTCATGGCTGTAAAGATGTACTCCTTACATCAACCTCGTGCCCAGATACACGCTCTATCACTGATAGACTCATTCCCCATATCCCCGTACACGTCATAGCTGAGGAACCGTTTTGTGACGACTCAGGCGTAACAGATATTAGGCGGTTTTCTCGATTCTGGAAAAAGGTTTCCTCATCCGCATTGCGTACAACATCACAGCAGTAAGCATGTTTCTCTACAGTACACCGAGTGCCTCAACAAAACTACATAGAATCTCGGTGAGGATTGACGTTTCTGTGCCTTCTGGCAAAACGCCAACGTCATACCCTGCCTTTTTCAGCCGATCACAATCAGAAACAATCCGAGATGGCAGCTTACCGTCAGTTCGTGATGGAGCAAATAAGATCCATCGAAATCTCCCTGGCTCAGCGTTCCTGATTTCTGACTGCCTAGGCAGAGCAGCTTCATGAAGTACAACACCTCTGATAGCCGGACCCAGAGCCTCTGCCACAAGCCAACTAAAAGCTCCTCCGGCTCCCGTTCCAGCAACAGCTAAACGGAGCTCATCGATATCACGACGACTACGAAGTGACTCAATGGAGCGAGCAACGTTTTGAATATCTACACGCCCCCACCGCTGTGGATCGGCTGAACCTGGAAATATAATTGCAACTCCATAACGATTAGCCGCTGCTTGCCAGATAGCTGCTTCCTCAACATCAACGGGACCATGAGGCCGACCAAAATAGATGAGTACTCCAACTACATCTTCTTTTTTCCCAACTGGAATCACCGCAATAGGCGGAGCCGATATTTCGGCCGCCTCAAGCTTTACAACTGCTGGAGGGCTTGGCAAATCCAAACGTGCAGGCACGTCTTCAGGAACGCCATCGGGCATTACCACTGTTGTCATCTTGTGACTTTGTTCACCTCCATCACTATCCCTAACAATGAGTGTGACTGATTCACCGACTTCAATACCAGAAAGGACTCCTGCCAACATTGAAACGGACGAGACGGGCATGGGCTCAACATTCTTTGCTGAATACTTAATCGACTGAATCGTTACGCCCTCAACAATGCCTGATTCTGAAGCTGGGCTATCCGGCCAAACCCAATCTACCTCTACTGCTCCACGTTGTGTTTCACGATTACTCTTCAAGCTAGATCGCTTTGGAACAATCCCAATCATGGACCTTCTCCAAGGCGGGAGCGTTGCCACAAGACGCGGCATCACGGTTATCCGCTGGACATCATCCTTCTGTGATGGGTTTTCTCGCTCAACAACCATTGCCATCTGATCTCCCGCGTAAAAAGAAGACATGGCATGCCGTACGTCAGCTATTCGTGAAACAGAACGCCCCCCCACATCAACAATGCGATCACCAGACTGCAAGCCAACTTTAGCAGCAGGTGATCCTGGCCGACTTGTTGCAATAATTGGTGGGCCAGTGAATACATCACGGGATCGGTAAGAGATTCCTAATATCCCCGCAGCAATTGTTTCTCCGGCCTTCAGTCGAGGAAGCACACGCAGAATATCTTCAACGGGAACCGCAAACCCAATACCTGAATCGTACAGTTCTGTACCCTGCATCATTCCGGCCGTTTCAGCAGGCATCGGCGCCAACATGCCAATAAAGTCACCATGAATATCTACCAAGGCACCACCGTAATTCACAGGTGAAACCGCAGCATCAGTTTGTAAAGCTCTTCCCCACGCTCGATTCACGGCAGACAGAATACCCACTGCTATATTTGGTGTTCTGGCATCCCAACCACGAGCCACGCAAATTGTCCACTGGCCGACATTCAGACTGTTTTTTGAGACAGTCTGATCGATGGGCTTCAGCGGAAAAGAATTTTCCATTTTGAGGAGAACCAGTCCCCGTGAAACATCCCTCCCAACAACTCGAGCAACACGTCGTACTAAAGTGGCACCCTTCGCATCTGCAATCACAACCATTGATTCTTTTTTATCAACAGGAACAGCAAACGATGTCGTGAGAATCCATCCCTCTTGGTCAACAACTATTCCCGTAGAAGGCCCCCGCGACAGACTGTCATCATTTGTTTCTGATGAAAAACCAACGGGCTCAATTCTCACCACAGCATGGGCGATCTTAGCTGCAGCAGTTTGAAAAGCATGCTCTTCCGCAATATCGACGGACTCTGCATTGGCCGAAAGGTTGGTGCGCATGAAGACAAACGATGTACTGACAAAGGCCATGCTGAAAATCAGTCTGCTCAGAAACTTCATCAGTTATCCTCTTTTGTTTCTTTCTCGATATCATCTTGCGTGTCCCTCAAGGCAGATGAATCTTTCAAAAGCGGCAACGGCCCAAGATCAACATCAATAATCTCTCCTTGACGCACAATTGTTATTTGCACTTGATCACCCGTCTCAATGAGCCCCAGCGCACGCTGAACCGCGTCTCGTGATTGCACGACTCGACCGTTTACTGCCACAACAAGGTCGTCTGGGATCAGGCCAGCTTTTTCAGCAGGAGAACCAACCCAAACTGATTCGATAAATGGCGGAGTCCGATTCAGAAGATCAGGAACAAGCACAAGACCAAGAATAGTAGGGTCAAACAACAAGGCATTCCGTGGCGGTGGCGATGAGACGGTACCTGAACGGATATCATCGTAGCTTTGCAAAAGTTCTTCGACCGGAATAGCGTAGCTTAGCCATAACCCTGAATTGGATGCTCGAAGCTCCTTGCCAAGCATACCAATGAGATGCCCCTCCAAATCAACAAGAGCCCCCCCCCGGTGAACCTGGATTATTCGTCGTACAGTCGACGATGTAGACATCTCCTCTAAATGGAATTTCATAACCGCCGCGTCTAGCCTGCAACGGCACATATGCAGACACAACACCATGCTGCACACTAACCCTTTCATCCCCAACAGCCACACCGAATAAATTGGAAAGAGCAAACACACGAGTCCCAATGACTGTCGGACTCCTGCCGGTGCGGGCAAGGTCAAAACATGGAAGTTCATCAGCATCGAGAGACAGCAGTGCTATCTGTCGCCGAGGATCAACCCCTATCAATGTCCCGCGATAACGAACCCCACCATCCAATACACAATCTACTTGATCGGCATCAAGAACCGTGCTCATTACAGTCAAGACATGACCTTTCGAGTCTATCAGTAGACCACTTTGAAAGGCTTCAAGTCCTCGAAGGCCACCTGCCCCATAGATTTTTACAACTTTTTCTGCGGATTCAGCAATTGTTTTTTTGGACAAGGCTTTGTCCGCCATTGAACGCGAAGACATCGACATCGCCAAGCATAAAAAAACAACAAATCGCCCTACCTGCCCAACGATCACTCTTCCCTCCCTCCACCGAATGCGACAGAGTCAACCTTGAACGTACCGAAGAGAATGCCCCCTCGCCAAACATCGAAAACACGCGGCATCCCTTGTTCTGTGAACCCACCAACAAAACGGACTTCACATGGGTCAGCATCTGGTTCAGGCCAAAAGTCTATGGCTTCAACATACCCTTTTTCATTAATCGCAAACCGCACCTCAATCGCATCGACCGAAGTGGTAAGGGTATCCAGAAACCTCAGAGAGCGATCCTCCCCTTCTGACGTAGCAGAAGGATGACGAAAAACAGGCGCCGTACCCCAATACTCCGTACGACCTACGGCGGCAGGGCCATCTCGAACCAGCCTCTGCCAGACAAGGAGCGCTCCAAGCAAGCCACCACTTCCCGGAGGATTAGGAGCTACATCAAGATCGGCGGTAGCATCAACCCGTGTTGTGCCCGTTGGCAAATCAATAACACCTTCAGCATCATTGAGCTGAATGCGAAATGTCCCACCATCAACAAGATCCCCTTTGAGCACCCATGTACGCGCACTTGATGCATCGACCATGGCCGACTCAATAGCCTGTGCAACACGACTCTGCTCAACCGTATTGAAGTAATGATTCACAAAACCCGGCCGTGATTCAAAAAGATCACTTATTGACGCAGGAAGTTCCTCTGGGGGATCTTGAGGAGATTTTTCCGAGGATTCATTCGGGGCTTTGGGCCCTTTCTCTGGAGAAACAATCCGTGCCAACTGAGCCGACGTATGCACAGCTGCAAGTCGCACCAATACTTCAAAACGCTTCCCCGCACGTCGATACACCAATGGCACCTGCCAGCCTGCCGGCAGTGTTCCAAGTACATTTTTGAAAGCATTCACCGTTCGCACAGGCCTTCCGGCAAGCGACACAATTTCATCGTCGTAACGTAAGCCACGACGAAACGCATCTGATCGCTCGAGAATATCTGAGACCATAACACGACCATCGGCACTCGTGGCAACAGTAGCCCCCAACGTTGCGTGGTCTACTAAGCGTCCCCCTTTCAAAAACCCGAGGAAGTTCTTCAGCTGGTTTGCTGATATTGCATACCCTACTCCAACATTAACCCGTCCACGCTTTTCAAATGAGGCCCTTCCATTGACACCAATAATCTGGCCCTGAGCATTGAACAGGCCACCACCCGAGTTACCTGGGTTGATAGCTGCATCCACCTGCAAGCAGTCTGTGTACTCCAAGATGGTACCTGCAGGAAACTGATACCGATGCACCCCTGAAACGATTCCAGCACTCACTGAGGGTTGTAAGTCTGTCGCAAGCAAGAAGGGATTACCTATTGCAAAACAAAAGTCACCTACCTCAACAAGTTCGCTATCAGCCAGCGATGCATGCGGAAAGTCATTTCTCCCCACGAGTTTTATTAACGCAACATCACCCGTAGGATCAAGCCCCACAAGCACCGCATCATACAGCTTTCCATCAGACAAACCGCATTGCATGGCAATACCAGCTGGCTGAACAACATGATAATTTGTCAGTGCATATCCATCTGCTGAAACTATCACACCCGCACCACCTCCTGCTTCACCAGCAAAAATTGACACGGCAGCTGGAATCGCTTGCTGAATCGCCTGAATTCTTTGCGTTTGCGACTGCAGCACAATGGCAGGCACCGCCTCATCCGCCAACACACGAAAGGAAACGAGACGCCCGCACAGCACGACAAGCATTGAGAGCAGAGAAATCAGGACGTATTTCATGCGACACTACTTCATAAAGACAGGAGCTTTCAATATAACAACGCCCCCAACTGGACCAGAGTCACCATAATCCACCACGACTGACAATCGGCGCGCACCACTGACAGGGATTTCTCCAACGGATACTTCCTTATTCACTTCCGACGAAGTATCTCCAATGGTTGCACGAAAAACTTCGTTCCCATCAACTGATATCACGACGCGTCCACCCCCGACAAGAGAACCCGGTGCTATAGCCGAAGTAAACACCCGACTTCCGACTGGCACCTTCCAGACAGCTTCGGTACGAGGCCGAACCATGAGATCCCGGCCAGAATCCAACACTCGAGGCCGAAAGGCTTTGGCAAGGCTATCAACCTTGTTAAGACTTCCAAAGAATGGCTCTGCTGAGATCCGCTCTACTGGCAAGACAGACAAAAAAGTCATTCTGCCAGATGCATAATCAATACTCTTCAGATTAGCTGCAGGGATTCGGATTTCTTTATCTACAATGAGCGCATCGGGCGTCCATTCAAGATCGCTCGCAGACAATACACCTCCGAGGACTTCAACAATAATACCTCCGGGTTCCATTGGCTCCCGGAGCCACAACACACCAGTAACACGATCCTTTTTTACCGGAATGACGTCTCCATCGAGGCTTACGCGGACAGCATCCGCTGAGATATCTCGAATAGCACACGCGACACTTTGCAATTCGTCTCCCTTTGAAATCATAACAATATCAGAGCCTAGGTCCGAGGGCAGGTCCTGAAGCCATTCTGGATCACTCTCGGCGCGAGTAGGTTTACCGAGACGCATCCAATCGATCAGCCTGACTCTTTTGACAGGAAGAGTGAGCACACCTCCAACCTGGTCAAGAGAGACTGTGTCTCCCTGAACCAACACCCGTGCACCGAAAAGCCTCATGCCATTTGTACCAACAACAATGAGTTTTTCTTGCGGCTTGCCAAGATCATCATTACACGCAACGGTTCGAATAATGCTTGTATCAAGTTCCTTGACACCCGAATCTGCATCGACACAAACAGTATCTTTCGTGATTGAAACAAGTCGTCCATTGATAACAGCACCGGCAGCCATCTCAACTCGTACATTCGGTGCTAACGTCTGCTCCGCCTGCAGACTGCCGATCCAAGAAAGAATGAGCACCAGCAAACTGGCTTTCTTCAGACCGAGCCGCATAATGAAAAGTGAATACATCCTTGAGAATCTCAAACCGTTATTGATCACTCACACCAGAGGCAAGCCGCTTGAAGTACTGTTCAATCGCCTCCCGATAATGGGACGGAAACTCCCGTCCAATCTGCTGCAAAGCCTCTTCCCGTTCACGAGGAGGCAGGTTTCCCCAACCATCCCCATTGCCAATATCCTTGCTCTGAACTTCCCCGCTCCCTTTACCCTCGGCAATACGACTATCTTCCATCGGCGTACCGTTACCACTACCACCTGCTCCACCTGCACCGCTCGATGCTTGAGCTTGTTGCTGCTGATCTTCTATTTCCTTTATTAACTTATCAAGAGACTCCACGACTCCGTCTTGAACCGTCCGAGTTTTGGGGCCCGCATGACCAAGATCAAGGCGCCGAGTAATGTCACGCATCCGTCTTGAAATATGATCAAGTGAATCATCCTCGAGAGACTTAATGTCCACATGCATCAGTCGAGCCGTCTGCTCGTAACGAAGCGGAATCTCCTCGGATCGTTCAAGAAGTTTATCGAGAAGCTCAATTGTGGCATCAACCTCGAGAAGCCAGAAGTTGCAAGCAGCCTGATGAAAGAGCAGAGCACAAGGATCCAATGCAGATTCGACAGAAAGTCCTTCGAGAAAGATCAGGGCTTCATCAAATCGATTATGCCGAACCATATGGCGTCCAATCCAAAGACGAATCGTGGTGGCTTGGAAAAATAAGGGGGAGGCTGACTCGAGAGCAGGTGGTTCAAAAAGCCATTCCATCTCTTTCGGTAGCGATGCATGTGGTTGCATAGACATCTTACAAATCACTTCACACCGTGGATCAAACACGGCAAATGTATCAATTGCAGTATCAAGAACATCTTTCTCATCACCAAGGCCGCTCCAGATCTCGGCAGCCTTTGCACGCTTGCTTGGATCAGTATCTTCACGTGAGGTAATCCACTCGACCATCCGCTGTTGCATCTCAGCGCGAGTTGGCAATATCCATGACGCCTGCCGAGAAAGATCTGAGTCCACACCAACGCGCATGTCTACTTCAGCACCACGGGACTCGGCGCGATAGAGGGCCACTATTAGACAAGGCCCACACACTGACAGACTTGCAAGATAAATGATTAGGTATGGCGTGTGATATCGCACGTTTCTGTTCTCTACTCCAAAACTGGACTGGCGCAAATGCGCGACGCACCCATATCATACACCCGAATGAGGCGTCCGACATACTGCGATCATGGATCATTCAGTTCGCCCCGAGACAATATCATGCGCCGCCTGCTGAATTAAACGCTGCCGTTCAGCCAATCGATCAAGCGCATGAATGAGTTCTGGTTCAACGGCACGTTCGACACCTTCGTCCAAAAGCTGAGAAAACCTCTGCGTACGCGAATTGATTCTCATCTGCAGAGATCGAATCATCTTTAATTCTGCGAGTTTGTCGACGAGAGGCTGCTCTCCGGGCTGAGGCGGGCGACCACCAGATGGATTGTTCCCTTGCTCTTGCTGCTGTTCGCGCTGAGCCTGCTCGAGAGCCGCAAGGAGTTCCTCCAAACCCGTAACAATTTCTCCCAGAACCCCCTTCGTAGTATTCCCTACATCACCACGAAAAAGCTGACGCGAAACTTGCACTGAGTCATCACGAATCTGTTCCAGTGCCTGGGGTATAGCAACAGCAGATCCATCATCACGAACGAGCACTAAAGCTTTCGTAACTTCAACTGTGACTTTTGTCTGCTCTCGACTCAAACGAGCTGCCTCTAACTGCCGCTCACGACTACCTTCTTTTTCTCCTGCAACTGATTCAACACCCGACACCACTCCACGTTCTATTCGCAGCATTGCCCTTATGCGTGTCTCCAACTGTACGAGCAGTTGCTCAACCTCCTGCTCTCGCATCTGGCGTAATATTTCCTCTAACTCAGCACGGGCCGTTTCTAATTCCTCCAAGGCTTTCTGTTGATCAATTAACGCATCTGGTCGATTTGCCTCATCGAGACGTTTCTCGGCTTCACGCATTCGCTTTTCCGCTTCATGTAACCGTGAACGCGTACGGCGAGCACGAGATACTTCGTCATCACCATCATCCTGACTCTGGCTATCCTGACTCTGGCCATCCTGACTCTGGCCATCCTGACTCTGACCATCCTGACTCTGACCATCCTGACTCTGACCATCCTGACTCTGGCCATCTTGGCTCTGCTCATCACGCATTGGCTCAACTGGTTCCATTCGCTTTGCAAAACCACTCACATCCCCAGCAAGATCTCGTGTCTCCTCGGCGATTTCTTCCTGACGGTTCGAGAGATCCCCTTCTTCTTCACTCCCGAACTCTGTCTTCCCTTCAAGTCCCCGCTGTTTTGCAATCAGCTTTGATACTCGAGCGATGAACTTCTTTACCTCTTCCTTGGTGTTGGAGAGGTTTTGGTCAGAATTACCCGCTTCCAACACAGAAAGAAGTTCCTTCATGCGATCAATTGCAGCAGACTGACTGCTACCGGCTTTGAGCAGCTGTTTTTTTTCTAGGAGAGAAACAATCGTATCAAGACGATCGCCCACTTCTGCTTCTCGAGCTTGGGCAAAAACACTGCGGAGTAACGTTGCACGCCTTGGATCACTCCCAGACAAAAGATCAGCAAGACGGAGAAAGGATCGCTCGAGATCACGAAATTGCTGCAGCAGTTGCTGTTCACGAGCCGCCAATGATGGCTTACCTTCGTCGCCAAAAGATATTGAATGCAATACAACAACAACAACCAATGTAACGAGCACGTATTTCGTAAACTGGATACTCATAGACCCTCCAGTGCTTCACGAGCTTGTTTCTTCTGCTGCTCAATCGTATCTACACGAATTTCTTCCTGGGAACGAATCACCCCACGAAGTTTATCAATAACTTCATTGAATGATTCCAATTCCATCATCATAGCCAGAAGCGCACGCATCTGCATCAAAACGTCATCAACTTTTCGCAGAATCCTGTCTCGATTAACCACTTGTTCATCGGTTCTTCGGCACTGAGCCTGCAGTTCTGGCAGCGGAATATCTGCAAGTGTTTGCAAAGGTTTCGCAATCTGCTCAATGAGACGCTTATCGACTTCTGCGGTGAGAAGACCGTTATTCTCCAGTTCCTCTTTTATTTGAAAAAATGCTGCACAAATTTCAGCAGTCTCTCCGGCAGACCGACCAGCTGACTCCCCCAAACGTGCAACAGCAACTAAAAGATTGTCTCTTGTCGACTCCTCTGTGGCAAACTGATCTCGTGACTGACTTAGGTCTGCTATCACACTTTCATATCGACGTCGAAGAATAACCTCACGAGCTTCGAGCATTGCTTGCATTGCTTCCGGAGTAATGACATCCAACATCCATGCGTCTCCTACAGCACGGTTGGGACCTCCTAGAAGTTCACAGTTATCTACCCCTTCCGCTCGAAGAGACAACGCACTCCCAACCATAACCTGAAGAGTTGCAAGCGAGACCGACTCTGGATTTGACTTGGGAAACTCAATCATTGAAACACCAGACTGAAGTCTTTGAATGGGATAGTTTGTCTCCAACATCTCACCAGAACTTCTCTTCTCCGGAGGTGTTATACCCAACACAATAGAGGCTTCTGTCAGACCATGATCATCTGAAATACGACCGGTGATTGGAATCGTCGCAGAGGGAGTCACGGCAGTGGAAATACCCCGCAGTTGAAGATCAAACTTCGGAGAATCATCTGGTATTGCAGAAATAACAAAGGTGATGGGCTCCCGGTTTGTAAGCCCATGTACGTCTATGAAATGAACAGCTACGGTCTTTTCACCTTCAACGTTGTTCAGCCCAGCAGAGATTGACCGTGGTAATTCCTCTACCTGCAAATCCAATGCATCTGACGCCAACGCTTCTTGGTCTCTTGCGTCAAGCGAAAACTGAGCAAGGACCTTTTCAAGTCCACCATCCTCAATAACTGCGAGGCTGGCCGCTGTGAGGGCTTTTGTCGAATGGCAAATGACTTTTACTGTAGAACCCTCTGGAGCAGGAATCACACGTGAAGCAGCTGCAGGCTGAGTACGACCACCGAGATATTCGGGAAGCACAACATCAATTGATAACGATTCCAATTCTGGACCATCCACGACATCAAGTCGTAGTGGCCTCAACCGAGCATCACCACCTCTAATTTCAAGATCAAGAGATGCACGCACGTTCTTGAGAACATAGCCAAACACCTGCCCCTGGTGAGTCGGACTTCCGCGCGTGCCCATTCTCTCAACACGCCAACCTTGACCTGTTTTCCCTTGCTCTCGCAACCGTAAATCCACAACTTCCGGAAGCCTATCCCGTGAGGTAGCCGAAACCAAAACCTCCACATCACTCCCTCGAGCAACAACTCGAACACCTTTGGTAAATCCACTCACTTTCAACTGCACTCTTCTTGGCCATGGCTCACTCGTAAGCCATACCATTCTACTCATCCACAAGTGTGCCGTATCTCGACGACTGATAACCAGTCCAAAAACGGTCACGAGTGCAATCATTGCAACAGCAGACAAGAACTTCAGATGCCGCAGACGAAAAATCGTTGCGGAACGAATACTCGCAAGGTGGCCTGTGGCATGATGAATAGTCCGAGCAAGCAAGGCATCACTCACATCAGCATACTTGCTCCCAAAAAGCTCAACAGATGTTGACAAACTGTCATGAAAATCTGGATGGCTGCGCTCTACCATTAGTGCAAGTTGAGCATCATCCAACGAAGCTACTAATCTTCCATACAACTTTGTCATCACAATCCAAAGACCAAAGCCACCGACAATCAACCACATGACAACGCGCACCTGCCAAGGTGGCTCAAGAAACCAGTCAATGAGTAGCGAACTCCAAAACGAAAGAGCAATGACAAAAGAGAGAAGGCTTATTCCTTCGACCCATATCCAAAACCTCGTTTGCCGGCGGAGTCGCGCTAGGGCGACACGAAGCACCGACAGATCAGCGGCTACTTGTTTTGTCTGCAAATCATTCATTGTGGCACTGAGACATGGGCTTATCAGGCAAGACGGACAAGGCGACGGACAATCCACCCCAGACACAGCAAACCAATCCCAAGACTCATGAGGATCGTATTGAGGCGTCGCTTGAACTGTGTGTCGGGGGCTCCCATTTCGTATTCCTTTCTGGATCGATCAACAAGCTTCTCCGTCAACTTCATCGTGTCTTCTTGACTCCATTCCTTATCAATGAGAAATCGTGGAAAACCACCTGTCGCAATTGCAATCTGCTCGAGAGAACCTCTATTGAGTTGGGGTTTTTGCAGCTCACGATCAGGAAGCCTCGCCTGAATTCGTTTCGTAACTCGTTCACCATTAAGATCAATATCAATCCGCCACGCACCCTCTTTTGAAGCAACAAATCCAGCATTGAGTGAATCAGGGCGTTGAGGATCCTCAGTCATTGGAACTTGCAGCGGCTGTCCATCAGGTCCTGTCACTGTGCACGTTGCTATTGCATCACTTTCAGGGGCGACGACCCTGACACCAACAGTGGCTCCGACTGCAAAGCGATCCCGATCCACAAGCAGTCGCAGTTTACGCGAGCCACGAAGGAGGCGTCCCTGCGAAACATGCCGCACCAACTGCGTAACGATCCGTTCATACACAGCATCCTCGATCGCACGTAATCTCCAAAGTTCGCCGCTCCCCAAATAAAAAACACTTCCAGAACCATAAAACTGCCCTGCCATAAAGATTGGTGATAACTGAACAAGACCTCCTAACGGGCTTTCCGGGTGTGCATACACCGTGGCACCGGGCTTAGCGGCACTCGTATCAAAGCAAGAAAAAACGCCCGGCAAATCATTCCATAGTGTCTGGCTTGCAATACGGCTTCCTGCAAGCCAAAGAAACTCAGCATCCTGCCCGTCACGTGTGAAAGATAATGGCATGGGTTCAGATCGCACTGACGATTCTCCAATCGTCAGCGAGAGAGACTCTTTGAGTTCTACAGGATGAAGATCACGAATCACGGAAGTCTCTGAATTCCCGATCCAGCTATTCATGAAGATGCTACCCGCGACAAATACTAAGCCCCCGGATTCTCGTGACACCCATCGCTCCAAGCGAGATTGCGCTGGAACGTCAAGTTTTCTCCAGTCATAATCAAATGCAACAATGACATCATACGAATCGAGTGCTTCTGCTGTGCCAGGAAACGTTGAGAGGATTTTCCGAGCATCTTGAGAGACACCCTCGGACGCTGTACCGAGGATGACATCGACTGCGAAGCTTGCATCACGATCGAGAACGTTCCGCATAAATTGATATTCTCGGCTTGGACCTCCCGCCATAAGCAACACCTGCGTAACACGATCAACTACTTCAATCTCAGCCGTCTGTTTATTGTCTGAAACCGTTTGATCACCTGCTGGCGGCTGAATACGAAATGCCAGTAAGCGTCTCCCTGTTGCATCGAGACCTGGCACATCAAAACGAGCAGCAAGAACATCACCATCACCAGCAAGTCTTAATTCCTTGGAATCGATTACACGTGTTGTCTGGTTATCCATATCCGTTTCATCTGCTGTGGACTCTACGAGTTCGACTCGCACTGTCTGACCTGCAAGTCCCTGCGACTGCAAATACCCCGTGACAGAAAACTGATCACCGGGAAATACACGAGCTGGCGCTATCAGATCGGAAACACGTACATTTGACGGAAGTTTCTCACTACCTACACCGATGGGAAAAACTGGCACGCCAGCTTTCTTCAGTGGGGCGGCAGCAATCATCGGATCAATGCCTGCGTTTGTGGCACCATCTGACAGTAGGATAATACCAGAGAGCACATTAGAAGACTCCCCACCCTCCACTCGAGAAAGTGCTTCTCCAATTCGCGTTTCAAAGCCACGAGGACTTATCTGCGTCCGCCAGTCAGATTTACCGTTCTTATCGACAGCCTCAAGACCAACACTCGGTGGCTTCGTGGCGGGATTTGCAACCATGCTTGTACCATTCTTTTTTTGCATAGGCTGCACGGCAAGAGGCTCAGCATCTGCATCAAAACGCCATATGGATACTTCATGCCTTTCTGATAACGCCCTTAAGAGCCCTTTATCATTAAGAACATCCATTGCGCAACCAGCTCGACTCTTTTGACTTTCATCAGAACTCTTTTTATCAGAATTATTCGCAGCAAGCGTCATGCTGGCGCTGGAATCAATGAGAATGGCTACTCGCGATGGTGATATAAATTCATGTTCTGTGCGCTTCTCTAGATCAAGATAGGCAGCGACAAGCGCAAACACCGCACCAAGTCGAAGCACAGCAAGCAGAATCGCAATGCCCCAGGATACGTCAGCTGCATCACGACGAATCATCCATAATGTAAACACAATGAGCCCAAACACCATCACGACCAAAACTGGCATCTGCCACCACTCAGTGAAGCTCTCAATGAGGCTGCTTGTTATGCGGTATTGGACCGATTCAGTCACAGCGAGCATACATTGGGTGAGAAAAGCTACTGGGCTCATGAGGGCAGATTTCTAATAACGAAGATAACTTTTCTCATATGAAATACGTCAGGAAGCCAGCTTGAATCGTGGATGGTAACTGGCCGAATACGCCAATAGTTGTTCTGCCACGAGAACGATGAACAATGCGTACAACAACGGCTTCAAAAGCGAAACACCCGATAGAGCATCTGCCTCGGGCTGAAGATTTTCAGCTGACTCAAAGCTAAAAGACACACCTGCCAACACCTCCTCAAGTCTTTCGCTTTTCATTCGAGCCAAATCCCCCTCTGACGGGTTGACATTGATTGCGAACATCTTTTGCTTTTCTGAACCATCCAGGCTACGCCATCTCGCCTCACAACGGCCAGCGGCATCCACTGATGGAAGAATGGCTATACGTTCTTTTTTTTCATTTTCTTCGGCCGATACACGCACGATGGATCCTTGTGGGGGCACGATAAAATCAACATCATTTTCATCCGTATCAGACTGAAGAATCACACTAACTGGATCTCCGACGACGAGAGACTCAGCCCGTCGCCGAGCCTGAGCCAGGTAGTTCTCAAGTTCCAGCATAACGACTACCCACGAAGGATTACCCCGCGACCAGTTGTTCCAAACTGGAGAT
The DNA here is from genome assembly GCA_902629495.1 of Planctomycetaceae bacterium. Next base: position 8,710 of record CACORA010000010.1, on the reverse strand, counting down.
GCCGTTGAAAAAACAACAACAACCAGTCCTTCCCCAAATGGTTGCTCAACTGCAAGGGACGCCCCGTTACGAAGAGACAGCATTTTCCGGAAGCCACGGCCATCACGAGGGCTGAACATACGCTCAACAGCCATATAGCGATCAACACGAACCGATCCCAATAACGGATTTCGCTGCCCCGACAACACAGAAACAACAGGATGATCCTCTACCTGAAGATCAGGAACGACATCACCTGACGGATCAGCCAATAAATCCACTGCACCAGCAAGAGGAACTGGAAAAATCCCTTCGCCTTTTCGATACAGTGATTCATTGTAAAACGACGGGTTTGTTTTTGGTCCCATAAAAAACACAACCCCACCTCCCGCTGCAGAGAATGCCTCTAGGGCCTGAATCTCTGCAGACTCCAGCCGTTCGACATCTAATAACCAGACCGCGGTAAACTCATTGAGCGTCAATGTGGAAAGCGAATGCACAGGCTCAATACGTGGACGTAGACCGGTTGGCGCGCCTGCTCCAGGAGCCAAGGCCGCTGATAGAAAAAAAGCATCGTTTGAATTACTTTTTGACGAACTTGTCAGGCTACCATCAATCAGAAGTACATCAACATAATCAACCACATTGACAGCAGATATTCTCTTGTTGTCAGCACTCACCGCATCGTCGTTAATCCGTGCTTCAACAACGTGATCTCCTGTCAAATCAAAACGTGTGTCAAACCGTTGATATACAATATCACCAGGAGGAATCTCTCGTATCCTGACTCCCGGACGAGCAGATCCGTCTTCCCTTAGCTCAATTGCAACATCGCGCACTGATTGCAAACCGTTATTCCGAACTGCAATCTCAAACGGAACAATAACACCGGCTGCAGCCACTCCTCCAAGCGGTTCAAGTTGCGAAATCGAAAGGTTGACAGATGGATTCACAGCACAATCAACAAGATGAATGCGGACCCCCGAATCCGAGAGCTGTCGCAATTCCGCGACCACCTCATCAGATGTACTCCAATCACGAACACGGAAGTCACTAATTAACCATAGGACTTCATTCGATCCAGTTCGGCCCAACGTTTCAATTGCTGACGCAATGGACTTCCGTGGTCCACAGTCTGTTTCTGAAATCTTAAATGACTCAAGCGATGCCCGGATTTCCTGCACCCCATCAGGAGACAATAGCTGCAAAGGAAAATCAAAAGCTGGCGGCACACCAGAAACAGATGGCAGAGAGAGTTTAGAAAAGCGACCAACCGCAAGTTCCTGCTGACCAGAGGTGGCTAACAAATCACTTACGATCCGATCCACAACCTTTCGACCTCGTTCAAACGCAACACCATCACCCGATGAATCTCCCATCGAAAAACTATCATCGAGAAGAACCACGTGTGATGTTCTTGCACCTCCAAGGATACCAGCCAACGTATTACTCCATCGCAACCCCGCCATGGCAAGTACGATTCCAAGCACCGCAGCAACACGAAGTAAAAGAAGAAGCAGTTGCTTCAGCAGGACACGCGTCTTGAACTTTTTCTGGCTTGCAAGCAAAAAATCCATCGCGGCCCAATCGACTCGTCTGTGCCGTAGTAAGTTAATCAGATGAATGAGAATTGGCGCACTGACAAGCGGAAGCCCCCACCACAACAGTGACTGAAAATCAAATAATGGCATACAAAAGGAAACCCTAGGCTAAACGGCCATACTTGCCCGCCGAGATAAAAATCGAACCAATGCTGCATCGAGCGGCTCACTCGTCCGTATGAGTGAGTAATCACATCGCGCGGCAGCAGCTTGCTGACGAGCGAGCGATAGAAAATTATTGACTTCAGCCAAATAACCCTCGCGGAGTGCTCTGGGGTTACACGCAATATGATCTGGCAACTCTAAACCCTCAAAACGAGTCGGGCCATCAAAAGGAAAATCGATTTCATCGTCATCCATAATGTGCAGCAACACGAGATCATGACCACGACGCCTCAACATCTGCATACCTTTGGCGACCCCCTCTTGGTCACCCAGAAGATCAGAGATGATGATTACCAAACCACGTCGAGGCAAGGATTCAGAGAGACTTCGTAATACCTTCAAAAAAGCCGTTCGTGAGCGACTACCAGAGCGATGAGTCTCGAGCACCTCGAGGATGCCTGACAAATGAGATCTTTTCATCCTCGCTGGAATACTTGCGCGAATGCCATCGTCAAAAACAGCACAACCTGCAGCATCACCATGCGATAATCCAAGCCAAGCGAGTGATGCAGCCACGGTCGAAGCATACTGATACTTAGACAACGGCCCGGAAGAATAATCCATGCTTGAGGAACCATCAACCAACAACGTGAGCCTGAGGTTTGTTTCTTCCTCAAATTCTTTCACATAGAGGCGATCCTGCCGGCCCCATACCTTCCAATCGACCCTCCGCAGATCATCACCTCTCACATACTCACGATGCTGAAGAAATTCGACCGATTGCCCTTTGTATGGACTTTTGTGAAGCCCCGCGAGAACACCCTCAACAACAGCTCGAGCCCGAAGCTCCAGTTGGGCAATTCGTGCAATCGCATCAGGATGCAAATATTGTTTGGAATCGGGCGTCACGCGATAACTCATCCTCTCTGGCTGGAGTATGCTCAATGATTTTTTCAATGATCGTGTCGGGGGTAACGCCTTCACTCTCTGCGGCAAATCCAACAACAATGCGATGACGCAGCACAGGGGCAGCCAAGGCCTGAATATCGTCGAGCGTTACATGGCTACGGCCATGCAGGACTGCCCGAGTCTTCGCACCAATAATCAAAAACTGAACTGCCCTTGGACCCGCTCCCCAAGCCAATTGATCTGACACAAATTCAGGCACACCCTCTTCACCCCGCCTGGTTTGCCGTACGATCGCAAGCGAGTAACGCACAAGATGATCACTAATCGGAACTTTTCGGACAGCTGACTGTAACGCCAGGATATCATGCGCAGCCAGCACTGCATGTGGCTCATCAAGCGGGCCTCCTGTTGTGCGCCGTGCGATCTCAAACTCCTCATCGAATGACGGATACTGAACAAACACCTTGAACATGAAGCGATCCTGCTGCGCTTCAGGAAGAGGATACGTGCCCTCCTGTTCAATAGGATTTTGAGTAGCAAGCACAAAAAAAGGATCCACGAGTTGATGCCGTTCACTTCCAACACTCACCTGACGCTCTTGCATTGCCTCCAGCAGAGCCGCTTGTGTTTTCGGGGGCGTGCGATTGATCTCATCTGCCAAGACAACGTTTGCGAAAAGTGGTCCTTCAAGAAAACGAAATTGACGGGCACCGGTCGCACGGTCTTCTTCCAAAACATCCGTTCCCACAATATCTGCTGGCATTAAGTCAGGAGTGAACTGAATGCGATTGAACGATAAATCAAGACTCTTGGCTAACGTACTTACCAACAACGTTTTCGCGAGCCCCGGCACACCTTCAAGCAAACAATGCCCACGGCTAAACAGACAGATCAATAGTTCTTCAACAACTTGTCGCTGGCCAACAATTACTCGAGAAAGTTGCTCGAGAATACGATCATGGGCCTCATGGAGACGTTCTACGGTGGCAGAATCAAGAGAGTCGCTAGACATGAAGGTCTCCGAATAAAGAAAAAAACAATTTTGAGGAATCAAAGACAAAAAACACTTTTCAACCGTTCATTCATTTACCTCTGGTAGATCGGCAATGAACCCTTTTCTAACTGGAGGATTGTAAGGTTCGTAGCTGTTGTATACACGTGACCAATGTATCCCTGAGGCCAAAAAAGACCGCTGTTGTCCTTCTGAGCCTCCGAAATGAGACGCTTTTCTATCTGATTCCTGTAGGACGCCCACTTCTGGCCACCCTCACGATACATAACCTGTGCATAGTAAAAATGGGCATAGTGCCAATGGCCAAAGCCATTGTTACTGATGTTTCCAAGGTGCTTTTCCGCATAATTGAGCATCCGGGGAACATGCGTATCATCATATTCCCCTGCGTTGAATAGGCAGGCTATTGCCGCTGCAGAAATTGCAGGCCGCCCTCCCCCGCCCTTGGAACTGTACTGCACACCACCGTCTGGCATTGTGCAACGATGAATATACGAAATCGCTTTTCCAATGATTTCACGTGGCACTGGAATGCCAGCATTTCGACAACCCCTTAATCCCTGAACTTGTGTAATTGTTGTAGAACCCTCATCGAAATTATTTCCATCTTTTGCACTGACATAGCCCCACCCTCCGTCCTTTGTCTGGGCACGTCCAGAGAATTCAACGGCCTTCCCGAGCACTCTCACAAGTTCTTCACGGCGTCTTTCATCTTCTTCCTCGCCAAGAACCTGTGAAAGGAAAAGCATTGCAAAACCATGCCCATAGGTATACCGATCATCTGTCTTTGGATCACCTATAAGGCCATTGCTCCGGGATCGACTTGCGAGGTAATCAACCGCTTGCTGAATCGCGTCGGCATACCTGCCCTGCGTTGTTGTCGAGCCCTCCATAAGAAGTGCTGTACCCGCTAGCGCTGTCATTGCTGTTGGATACCGCTGCTCGTTAGCAGTCCAACTGCCACGCCTCGATTGCCTGCCCGTCAACCAATTGAGGCCACGCTGCACGGCCTCGTCAACCTTTACATCGGAGGCAGCAAACAACATACCAGTGGCTGATAACCATATCGCGACTCCAAGCAATACGTTCTGGCAAACTCGAAGTGACATGTACAAAGAATTGATAAGAGCAGGATTCATTAAGAATAAAAACGTAGCAAAATATTCAGAAAGGCAGCGGGAACGTAAGAAATCGCTTCCACCAGTAGTCTAACTCTGTCGCCATATCGCCAACAATAATCGGATGATCTGCAGCCTGATACGGAGACTGAGGACCGGCTTCTCCTCCCTTAAACAGCAATGAAACAGGGGACGGAACATCACCGGATCCAATCGGCACAACTGAAACGGAATGATTAATCGGGTCCCCAACAAGTTCACAACCGACAAGCTTGTGTGACTGGGAAAGGATCTTGTCGTCTGCAAACAATAAACCGCCAGTCCGCTTATCGAGACATAGCAAACTGAGCCTTGGACGTTCGTTCGCCCGCTTCGCCGCTACTTCGATTTGCCTCGCGAACAAAAGAACAGGAACATCCCAGCTTCCAGCACATAGACAGTGATGCAGGATCGTTGCCGGAGCAGGCCACAGCATACTGCCATCTCTTCCATCAATTGACCAAACCGAACCCGTCAACGGCTGATTATTAAATGTATTTTCCTGCGACAAAGAGCGAATCGCACCTACTCGTTCAAGTAACCGAAGCTCATTGGGTGTTTTTTGTCGACCAGCAATAACAATAAAGTTGTTTTGCCAAGGCATCACCACAAGCCGCTCTAGGCGCGTTGGCATATCTGGAAGTTTGGCGGAAAAGGCAACCTCACGTCGATCAAGACCTATAACCGTCAGGTTGCCAGACGGCTCAAGGACGAAAAGATGTTCGTCTGTTTTTGTTGCACGAGACTCACCTGAAAATGTCCCAAGCTTTTTTCGATGCTGCGTAACCGGATCGACTACCACAAGCTCAATCGTTTCGGTTTGACTTTTCCGAACACTTGCTTCATTCGATTCTTCCGGAATGACAGCGAAGACATACCGACCAGACGAAAAAAGTCGCCACTCACGATCAGGCAAATCACAATGACTCACAATATGACCAGTCGCCATCGATACAACGGCTGCCTGCTTGCCACTTGAGGGGCATAAACAGAGATACTCATCATCGCCAAACATTGTTGAAACACCTGACAACCGACGTCGCTCCCAGAGAATCCCTCCGGTCAATGGATCAAAGACTTGCAGAGTACGGCCAACAAGGAGTGGCACTCCAGTCACTGTGGCAGTTCCATATCTTGGCGAGTCAAGCCCCTCTGGATTCGGCTCTGGGATAGCCATCCCAAGAGGCACACTGACATCACGGGGAAATGTCCTATTCAAACCACGGCGCATGGCTACAGCAGGAACGGCTTCCGCCTCATGGGTCCAAAGATGCCTATGCCCTGCTCCCTGCCCTAACAGCATCGGGCCAGCTAGTTCATACGCTGTAATGAAACTACCTGACTGGATAAAAGCAACTCTCCCAATAACCGTAACGTCCGACGCACGAAGATCAAGTCCAGTAATACCCCAATTAAGACCCCGGTTCTGCTTGGGCATGACAACGGGCTCACCCATTAGCCGACCAAAACGATCATGGAAAACAAAACTACGACGCTGTAAATCAAAAAGAACCTGCAGTCCAGAATACAAGGCATCCCGTCCAGCTGAGACACGAAGAGGCGAAGAACGTACAACCGATGTCGATACCCTCTCTTGTTTCGCACCTGCAATATCCCGAGCATTCACCAAGACGTCCCCTTGTGGCCACAATGATTCAACTTGCATGCTAGAAACCGAATCAAGCCCTCGGCGCGCTTTGATAAATTCCGCTTCAGCACGCTGGCGGTCAGCGAGAGAACCTCTACGGATAACCTCAAGCATGGCAAAATCCCTGTCTGCCGCAGAGAGATACTTCAATGGATGCACTTTTCGCAGCTCTGAGTCGATGGCCTGCAGACGATCCTCCCGCGCCTGCTTCGCTACAACGTGATCACCAAAAGCTTGAATGAATACGCCCAGTTGCTCCTGGCGACGTATCAACGAACCAGATCCAGACTGAATTGATGCAAGCGCCTTTTTTGCAAATCCATCGATCTCTTCCTGGAGCCCAACACTGGCTCGCTCACGGATACGGGCCAACCGAGAACGCAACCATCTTTCTTCCTTGATCGAAAGATCTGGATCACGACTGTCTGGAACCATCGGTTGCAAACTGACCTGCGTCAGATGCGATGCCTCCTCCTCATATAACCGGCGGCAAGCTTGCCATGCATCCGGTAGTTCCTCATTGAGAATCAAACTATCCACAGCCAACCGCAGCCCGTGCTTGAGAGTAGCGTGCGGCGGCTGCAGATCAACGAATTCTTTCCATATTGATTTTGAAGCGGAGGGTGCGTGTGCCATGGCATGCATTAATGCAGCCGGCATCATGTCAGGTGGAAACCGACCAGGCAGCACCGAAGCGGCAGTTCGCATATCGGAAAGCCCTTCATCAATCGCCCCACGGTCAAGACGTAACTGCCCTCTCCACAGTAACGCCCAAGCCTTTTTCTCACTCGAAGACGAATCATCCATTGCCGTCTCTATCCTGGTTTCAAGAGGCATGGTCTGATGAAACACATCAAGTGAATCAATGCCCTGAGAAATAACTTCCCCCTGATAGGCCACCAGATTTCCTGGAACAGCACCCCCTCGCCCCTGCGATCGACCAACAACTTCACCAGAATCGAGGTCGATCGCAACAACTTCAGGACTATCCAATGGAACAAACATCTTGTCCTCAACAACAAGTCCTCGCCCACTGATGGCACTTCCATCCTTGGTGAGTTTTGTAAACCACTCCCTCTCTCCATTGTCGACGCTCAATGCCTCAACACCTAGAGAACCGACCACGAACAGGCTGCCACCAACTACCCCAGCTACATAGAGACCTTCTTCTCGTGGGCGCTGCCATCGCACAGCCCCTGTCCGAAGATCAATACAGTGCAATTGATCTGATTCACTTGGAGCCAGAAATGCACAGCCGTTTGCCAGCACTGGGCAATTGTCTAACCATCGTCGCACACCTTTTTCTCGTGATGAACCAGCACTGACAACCATACGCCCATTGATGATTCGACCAACGCGCGGAACACGGATGCCATTGCGTGTTACAACCATATCGTCATTTCCGGCAACGCTATAATTGAACGCCCAGAGAAGCGTGCGGGTAGCCAAGTCGACTGCAATAATTGTTCCAGCACCCGTTGGGCACACGAGCACGCCTTCCGCGAGTGCTGGCGATAGCCCCGAAACCCGACGGGTGTGATTTTCATAATTATCAACTCGAACGTTCTCCTCAAGCTCAACAAGAGGCTGCGACCACAGTACCGAACCTGTGTTTGAATTGAGGACATCCAGTCTTACTTCCCCCATTTCTTCAACAAGAACAAATAACTGATCGCTTACTGGCAGCGGTGCACCAAGGAACCAAGACGAAGCATTCGTCGGCCGATCAGCTGCTGACGATGGCAGCCGCCAGCGGCGACGACCTTGATCGCGCAAGTCATATGCAACAAGCGAATTCCCTCCATTCCATCCCCTCCGTGAAATACCACCATTAAAAATATTTCTCTGCCGTAATTCCATGAAATCAAAACCCATCAGTGCATCTGGATGACTTTCAACAGCAAATACAAGATGACCATCACTTGCCAACGTACCACTCGTTGCATCCTCAAAGACGGGGCCAAGCATTCGGCCACGGGCAGCAGCAACAGATGATGGATCATCCTCACCATCACCAAGGTTTTCACTGACAGGAGCGGCCGCCCCTCCCGACTGCAACCAAAGCCTTTTTCCAGTCTCAAAATCGACGGATAACAATCCCATAGGCGTGTGCAAGAGAATCGTCCCATCGACAGCCAAAGGCGTTGACGCGGGCAATAGAAGCTGGCCGGAGTCAAGTGCTTTCTGCCTTCTCGCTTCCAGCCACTTTGCCTCTTCAGGATGACGCGTTAGAGGCACTCTATATCTGGGAACTAATAGAGGACGTGATGCGTCAACAATTACATTACGGGACGGACCT
>CACORA010000009.1 GCA_902629495.1 Planctomycetaceae bacterium | reverse complement strand
ACCTCTTATCATGACGATACTGTTGGTGGAGATAGCGATGGATTTGGGCCCACAGCACGAGGCGGCCAATGGGGCGGTATGGTCTTTCGTCAGGATTCCGACGTGGGTGGTTCTGCATTCATTAATTCAGTTGCAAATGCTGATATTCGATTTGGTGGTGGTTCTGTTGTCGTTAATTCAAAATTGCAGGCCTTCACACCGATTCATCTTGAGACATCACGTCCAGCAATCGTATTCAATGAGATCACCAATAGCGCTGGTGCAGCCATTTCTGCTGATCCAAATAGTTTTGAAGATGATGGTGCGCGAGTTGGGCCGGAGATCCGTGGAAACATTCTTGAGAATATCAAGCGTGTTACCGGTGTCGCATCTGCTGTTGTGGGGTCGAGTACGACGGTGGATGGAGCTGTTGCAACTGTTGCAACAGCCGTGACAGCGGGTACGGCGATCGAGCTTAGCGATGCGTCGGTTGTTCAGGTTGGCGCATTGGTGACTGGGACAGGTGTGCCGGATGGGACAACGGTGACGGAAGTAAATGGGAGTATCGTAACGCTGTCGCAGGCAGTCACAGTTGACGCTGCAGCGGAGCTTGTCTTCTCCCTTGCAGGCCAATCATTCTCGAGTGACAAAGTTTCTGTGTACGATCCGACCCAGGTTCGTGTTGGTGCACCTGTTTCCGGTGCTGGTGTGGTAAACGGAACAATTGTGCAATCGATTGATGGTACGGTTGTGACCTTCTCCAGTGCTGTGACGGTGACCGAAGGAGCATCACTTTCCTTTGGTTGGTTGGCTGGTCAAAATCAGTTGAAGCTTGACGAATCGGTAGGGGTTGTTGGGGCGTCATTGCTTATTGACGGTGTTGATTCAGGGCTTACCGTCGTGTCCATCGATGCTCTTGGAACGCTGACACTTTCAGGGAATCTCTCGCAGACGCTTTCTGATGGGAGTCTCGTTGGTTTCTCGTTTGTTGGAACCTCTGAGGTTCAATCACGTTATATTCGAGTTGCTGATGCGATCGGAATCACTGAAGGTGGGGTTGTGAGTGGTGTCCCCGCTGTGCCTCCGGGGACACGCGTGATTGCTGTCACGCCTGACACAGGGGGCTCTTCAGTCACCGTTGAGCTCAGTCAGGCAGTGAATGCGCAGGAAGGCTTTCCGATTGGATTTGGATCTAATTCGATCAACGGCCTCTTTATTCGCATCAAGACAGAGGCTGGCAATCCCATCGATCGTCTCGATGTGCCAGCCCGTTTCAAAAATACGGATATCACGCACGTGTTGACCGAAAATCTCATGGTGCGTGGAGGAGCTGGTGGATATGTTGACGTTGCTTTCTCAACACCACGTGTCAATCTGATTGCGAACGCCGATCAGATTACGCTCCCAGCAACTACTGCTTCTAATGAAATGCTCGGTATGCGGATTACCGGTCCCGGCATTCCAGATGGTACGGCCATCATAGGCGTTGACACTGCGGGAGATGTCATTTCATTAGGGGTGGCATCGGATCTGACAACGCCTGTTCAGCTCACGAGATCGCAGTCACAGGCGACCATCACCATCTTCCAGGAACAGGCCCGTCAGAGTGGTCGGCTGACAATTGATCCAGGTGTGATCGTCAAGTTGGATCGATCTCGCATTGAACTTGAGCGGGGGGCATCACAACTGATTGCTGAAGGTCATGCAGGAAGCCGTGTGATTTTTACCAGTCTTGCGGACAATCGTTTTGGTGCCGGTGGTACGTTTGACACCAATGGAAATCAGCCGGACAAGTTTGATCCATTTAGTCGTCCGATTGACATCGATGGAAACCTTTCTCTCTCAACGACAACCGGGGATTGGGGTGGCATCATGGTCAATGCTGGTGCGAAGGCAAGCATTGATCATGCGTATATTGCATTTGGTGGCGGTGAGACAACCATTGAGGGTGGGTTCGATAGGTTTAATGTAATCGAGGTGCATCAAGGTGACCTGCGGTTAGCGAACAGCAGAATCGAGCAAAATGCTGAGGGATTAGCAGAGACTGATCGAACTGGCCGGCAGGGGAATGATGCAGCAACGATTTTTGTTCGGGGTGCTCAGCCTGTCGTGATCAATAATGATGTTCGAGATAATGCCGGGGCCATGATTTCCATCAATGCCAATGCATTAACAGATGAGTTGGTTTCAGATCCGGGCCGGGTGACAGGAATGATTGATCGTCAAGCCGAGTTTGACGGCAACTTTGGTCCGCTCATAGAAGGCAACCGGATTTCATACGGTGTCAATGAGCCCACGACGGCACCTGTTACGCCACAGCCTGTCTTGGATTCAGGTTCGAATGCAGGCTCGACAGAACAAACGGTGAAACAACTGGAATGGAATGGTGAGATTGCAGATGTCTACGAAGATAGTTGGGTCTTCCGGGCCAGCGATACCTCGTTCCAGATGCATGCAGGCTGGGATGTTCAGTCTCTGGGGCTTGGCTTTTATGAACTGACGGCTCCGGGTGGGTCTGTCCAAGATGTGCTCGGATGGTCTCATGCTCAACAATCAGTTGAGTATGTTGAGCCGAATGCCGTCCTTCGCATGTATGCGACCCCAAATGATCCGGATTTTGGTGAGTTGTGGGGGCTCGAAAACACAGGACAGAATGGAGGCATTGCGGGCATCGATATCGATGCAACGGATGCGTGGGATGTCACCACTGGCTCACGTGATGTTGTGATTGCTGTTATTGATGGCGGTGTTGACTACAACCACGAGGATCTTGCTGCCAATATGTGGCGAAATCCAGGTGAGATACCTGGTGATGGCGAGGATAACGACAACAACGGAAAAACTGACGATGTCCATGGGTGGGACTTCGGTGATGATGACAAGGATCCAATGGATGACGATGCCGTCTGGTTGGCACACGGGACGCATGTTGCAGGCACTATTGGAGCAGTGGGGGATAACAATCTGGGAGTTGCTGGTGTCAATTGGAACACCAGCATTATGGCACTGAAAATAGATGGGTCAGTCGGCAGTATCGTTGGTGCAATCAACTATGTGACAATGATGAAGCAACGAGGAGTCAATATTGTAGCCTCGAATAATAGCTATGGAGGACCTGGCCCCACCTCCCAGTTGGTAGGAGATGCCATTGATGCACATTGTGATGCGGGAGTCATTTTTGTTGCTGCCGCTGGCAACAATCAGCAAGATAACGACATTATTCCAGATTTTCCAAGTACCTACGACAACGATTTGATTATTTCTGTCGCAAACACTACCAGTAGTGGGCAACTTGCCTGGGACGGTAGGCCCCCTGGCACGCCCGGTTCTGGGTCGCATTGGGGGTTGACGACGGTCGACATCGGTGCTCCTGGTGAGGGCATCTACAGCACAATCCCAGGCAATAGTTATGACACTAAGAATGGAACGTCGATGGCGGCACCCCATGTTGCAGGCGCCGTTGGTCTTCTGGCATCTGCGTATCCAAATGCAAGTGCAGAACAGATTCGTGATGCCATTCTGAGCAGTGCTGTTCCGAATCCCGCATTAGCTGGTCGTGTTGCAACTGGTGGGTCTCTCAATGTCGCGGCTGCCCTGGAAGCGCTCCGAGTTTCAACAGGCATCAGTGGCATGGTTGTCCGAGGTGAAGAAATCACTGTTGAGAGTGTGTGGGATGATACAGATATTGTGCATGTGGTCCGGAATGAAATCCATGTTGACAATTTTCACACGAAGACGGGTTTGCGGCTTCTCAGTGATTCGGATGGAAGTCTTGTTGTCAAACTTCAAGGATCGCAGGCCGGTTTTACAGCAACAGGGACGGCTCTCGACATTGATGACCGAATTGGAGGTACTGTCCAACTTGTTGGGCAGGCGGGCTATCCTGTCGTGCTTACATCACTTGCTGATGATACGGTGGGTGTAAGTCTCGATGCTCTGGGCAAAGTTGTCCGTGATACCAATGGTGATGGGGCATCGACATCCCCCGAAGCAGGTGATTGGAGAAGTGTCCGGTTTGAGCCGCTTTCGAATGATCGGAATGTTTCCATTCTCGTTGAACGTGAAGCGGACGTTGTCAGTGGTATTGACTCAAATCGTTTTATTGATGATGCACAGGTCCTTGGATCGCTTGCGCCCAATTTCGCTACGACAAATGATCAGGGGACCATGAATTCCTGGGAGTCTGCTCAGGAAAAAAGTGGTGATGAGTCTCTTCGTCAGGGTTTTGAGGTACACGGAAGTATCGCCTACGACAATCCAGGTGATATCGATGTCTATGCATTTACCGGCTATGCGGGTTCCGAAGTGTGGATTGATGTGGATAACACAGGCCCATCATTGGATGCCATGCTTGAGCTTGTTGATGCAAGTGGAAGCGTGATTGCGCGGTCCGCAGATTCACTCAATGATGTTGTCGTTGAGCAAAATCGTGTTGTGTCGGAAGTGCTCTCGGGTTCTCAGGCCACCATTGCGGGAGAGCAGCAACCAGTTGATGCTGTTGCTGCGATGACAAATGGCGTTGTGGCGGAGGCTGTTGGTGCTCGGAAAGCCATTGATCAGGCGGCAGCAGGCGCAGGTGGCGTGGCAGCTCGGGTCAGTGGTCAACAGGAAGTTGCGGATCAGGTGGCGGCTGCCTCAGATGGCGTATCCGCTCGGGTCGATGGAGAGCAAGAAAGTGTGAATCGTGTTGCTGCCAGTGTCGTTGGGCAGTCGTCGGTTATTAATGGGGCAGTGACGTCGGTCCCTCTTGCTGTCGACGCAAATGCTAGTTTTGATGTAGCCGATCCTTCTGTAATTCAAAATGGAGCCGTCGTAACCGGGCCTGGCGTTCCGGCCAATACAACAGTCAATCTGATTGTTGGGAGTACAGTCACCCTGAATAATGCAGTAACGCTTCAGGCTGGTACATTTCTAACGTTTTCTGTTCCGAACCAGACTATCACAAGCCGCTTCTTTTCTATCGTTGATTCGCTATGGGCGAATCCTGGTGCTGGCGTGACCGGTCCGGGAGTCCCTCAGGGTACTCGTATTCTGAATCGAAGTGGAGACGTCATTGAATTGAACAACCTCGTCGGTACACAGCAAGGAAACCAACTCACATTTGGTTTTATTGGTACGCAGTTTGTCATTGAAGAAGCAGTCGCCCAAACGGGGGAACGTTTCTTCATTAATGGTGTGGATCAAGGTGTAACGGTCGCTGCCAATAATGGATTGACAGTCACCCTGAGCGGGAATCTTCAGGCTCCTATTGAAGGCGGTGACGTGGTGAGTTTCTCCTTTGCTGGCGCGGAGACGACGACTCGAATCACGGTCGCCGATAGTTCAGGGATCACCGTCGGTGCCTTGGTGACTGGTGGTGCGCCTGGCGGCGTCCCTGCTGGAACACGTGTGAGTGATGTGATTGCCACGACAGGCTCTGAAGCTATCGTTGAGTTTTCAAGTCCGGTGACAGTTTCGTCGGGAGATGTACTTGGGTTTGGTTCGAATGCGTCAGCGGTCGAGATTGATACAGGTTTATTTGCCGGAGGTCTTGTCGGATCAACTGTGTTGCACAATGGAGCCGCAACCGGGATCACGGTCGCAAGCATTACTGGCACCACAGTGAATCTGAGTGGCAATCTTGATGTTGCCGATGGTGACTTCCTCGGCTTTAATTTTATTCCTGGTGAGTCGGTTTCCACGAATCGCATCCGGATTGATGATTCGGTGGCACCGACGGATGGTGCGGATGTCTTTATCAACGGAGCGGATAGTGGCTTCGACGTGGCGGCTGGAGGCTTTGATCCTACATCGCGTACCGTGACCCTTGAGCTTGGTGGGCAGGTTTTAGCCGACAACGATGACGTATAGGTTTTTCCTTTACTGGCCCGACACCGACAACCCGTGTTCATGTGAGCGATGCGAGTGGTGTTGCTGATGGCGTGCTGGTGAGTCTTTTCAATGGCGTTGCCGGCTCAGATGTTCCTGCTGGAACCCGTGTTGTCAGCGTTGATCCTGATGCCGTTGGAACAGGCGGTACGGTTCTGTTGGATCAGGCTGTGACCATTTCCAATGGTGACACGCTTGGGTTTGGATTCAATCAAACGACGGTCACCATCGATACAGATGCGTACAACGGTATTTTTGATGGTGATGGCGTTACAGTCACCGTCAATGGTGTTGCGGCGCTTGATTCGCTTGGCAATCCGCTGACAGTAAATACGATTGCACTCTCGGGCATGACAGAAGGCCTGGTGACATTTTCAGATACGCTTGATGTTGCCGATGGGGATTTCCTTGGTTTTGATTTTGTTCCTGGTGAGACAGTTACCACGAATCGCATCCGGATTGATGATTCGGTGGCACCGACGGATGGTGCGGATGTCTTTATCAACGGAGCGGATAGTGGCTTCGACGTGGCGGCTGGAGGCTTTGATCCTACATCGCGTACCGTGACCCTTGAGCTTGGTGGAACGATTACCGTTGACGACGACGATATTATTGGATTTTCCTTTACCGGCCCGACGTCGACAACACGTGTTCATGTGAGCGATGCGAGTGGTGTTGCTGATGGCGTGCTGGTGAGTCTTTTCAATGGCGTTGCCGGCTCAGATGTTCCTGCTGGAACCCGTGTTGTCAGCGTTGATCCTGATGCCGTTGGAACAGGCGGTACGGTTCTGTTGGATCAGGCTGTGACCATTTCCAATGGTGACACGCTTGGATTTGGATTCAATCAAACGACGGTCACCATCGATACAGATGCGTACAACGGTATTTTTGATGGTGATGGCGTTACAGTCACCGTCAATGGTGTTGCGGCGCTTGATCCGCTTGGCAATCCGCTGACAGTAAATACGATTGCACTCTCTGGCATGACAGAGGGCCTGGTGACATTTTCAGATACGCTTGATGTTGCCGATGGGGATTTCCTTGGTTTTGATTTTGTTCCTGGTGAGACAGTTACCACGAATCGCATCCGGATTGATGATTCGGTTGATCCTGAAATCGGATCTGCGGTAACCCTCAATGGATTTCTGTTGTCTCGAACAGTTGCCGGATTTGATCAAGCCTCTCGCACGGTTACGCTGAGCAATGACATTGGGTTTGAGCAAGACGATATTATTGGATTTTCCTTTTCAGATCCTGCATTCACAGGACCGATTGCCACAACACGCATCCATGTCCCAGACCGATTTGATGTCAACGGTGAGGTGATCAAAACGGGAATTCTTGTGAATGGAGCAGACGGCATTCCAGCCGGAACACGTGTCATCGAGGTCATACCGGATGATGTTGGTGTTGGGGCGACGATTGTATTGGATAGTGACCCAGACGCGGTTGGGAATCAGCCGGTTGTCGTCGAAAACGGCGACATCCTTGGGTTTGGCTTCAACAGCGATACGGTTCTTGTTTCGGATGCTGACAATATCGAGTTGAATGGAGCCGTGTTGGCGAATCCACGTCCTGATGGAGAGCTTGGTGTGCTGCCTGGGACGACGGTGCAGTCAGTGGATCCTGTATCTGATGAAATCGTGTTGAGTCAGTCTATTGATGTTGAGCATGGTAGCACACTGTATTTTGGAACCCGTACCTTCCAGATTCCCCATGCCAATATTCTTCCCGGAACACTTTCAGGTGTGCTGTATGTTGATGAAACAGCCATTCAAACATTCACCGTTGCCCGAGATGGAGCATTTACGTTTACGCCGATTGGAAATCCTTCAGCTCGAGCGGTTGATGCGTCGGCAACGATTGATTATGCAGCAGGCTTGATCACATTGCCCTTTGATAATGTGCCAACAGGAACTTCGCGGATCGAGTTGTCCTATGAGTATGGGAACGTTTCGGCGACCACCCTTGGGTTTTCCCTGACGGGTGAAGGTGGCGGGATGTCCTTAAATAAGGATGACCATCGTGGAGTGGACATGTATTCTGCGAATCCACGGAATCCTGGATTCCGGGTGACACTTCCCGGACAGACGGGTGTGGAAACCCAGTACTTTGTTCGAGTGCGAAGTCAGTCAGCCTATTCATCAACCACAACACCGGCGCAATATGAAGCGGGTCTTGCCAATCCTGTCGGAGCCAGCAGCGGTCGATACGAACTGAGGATCCGAGAACGACAGCGAGACGAAAAAGCAGGCTCCACGGTTCGGTATGCGGATATTCGCTTCCCAACGATTGGCATTGATGTCATTGGCCTGCCGCATCACTCCCAGCTTGTTGGGGAAACTGGTGAGCAGTCAGCGGCGAATGACGCGTTTGGTCAGGCGCAGGCGTTGGGCAACCTGTTGCAGACAGATCGCAACACAATCAGCGTTGCTGGCACCATGGACAATGCGACTGATATTGATTGGTACTCATTTACGCTTGACTATGCGGACATCGAAGTTATTCAGAATGTCAATGACGAGGCCAAGACATGGGCGGCAATGTTTGACATTGACTATGCCGATGGATTCAAGGGTGACCTCACACTTTCTGTTTTTGATGCAACTGGTTCCTTGATCTATGTTGGTCGGGATTCGAATATTGCAGATGATCAGCCGGGGGTTGGTCAGGCGCATGATTTTGATGATCTCTCGCGCGGTTCTATTGGAATGTTGGATCCGTACATTGGTTCGGTCCATCTGGAAGCTGGTATTCCCGGTGACACAACGACCTATTATGTTGCTGTATCCAGTAATGAACAGCTTCCCACAGTGCTCAATGCGACACTCCAGTCGGCGGCAACGGATGCATCGATTCGTCTTGAACCGGTCGCATCTGTTCGAAGAATTGTTGAAGATCATATTGGAACAACTGGGTACGTCAGCGGTGGGCAAACCGTCACGCCTGTGTCAGGGCCAATCATTGATCTTTCATCCAATATTGCCTTGCAAGCCAATGTTGCTCCATTTACGCTGGATGATCTGACAGTCTTTGTGGCAACGACCAGAGGCCTGCGAGCGATCAATCCCTTTACAGGTGCTCCGGATCAGCCGGATGCATATGGTGGTTGGGGTGCTACTGCGGGTGATCTGGACATGCTGACTGATGGCACCCTGGTGCTCTACGATCGGGCCGGCAGCGTTGGGACGGTGTGGAATGTTGACCCAGCAACAGGAGCCCGTACAGCCCGTTGGACGGACGGGGTGGTGGCTGATGCCGGTGGTAATCCACCACCGGATTCGAATGCTGTCAACATCAGCAATGCACCGAGGGATGCCATTGCCATCGGTCGTTCTGGACCGGGTGTCTACAACGCAGACGCTAATGAAGCTGAGGAAGCATCTGTCTATTACTCGATGAGAGACGATAACCACGTGCTTGCGTTTGGATCACGGTCTGTGTTGTATGCCGGAGATAACGCAGGCAATGCCAGTACCCCGATTGCTGCTAATACTACTGCACCAAGTGATACCTTTGGCCGGATGGGATTCATTCCAACAGGCATTGATCTTTCGCAGAGTGTTCCAGCTATTGGATACACAGCCGGAGTCAACAGCAACAATGTTGATGGCAGTGGAAACCCTGTTGTGATTACAGGATTCACGACAGGCCTGCAATTCAGAAATGAAATCCGTGATGACGATGCGCTGTATGGAGTAAGTGAAGGTGGCCAGTTCTATAGAATTACTCCGCGGAACCCGCGAGCGCGTGCTGGGGCAACGGCTGGTGAATTTAACGTTACGGGGAATTTTCGTGATGCCCTCCAAATCAGTGATGCCCGTGATTTCTCGCCGCTCCTGAATGGAAGATCGTTACAGGGTCTTGCGACCGCACCGGTGAATCTTGAAGGTGGTCGGTATCAGGGCATGTTCATGGCGATCACCGAAGGTGGTGGTGTCTTCTTCATTGATCCTGACGGGGCCGGGAATGGGAATGCCGCTGTTGTCGATAACGTGTTCGACACGGATGGCGATGGCATCGGGGATTCATGGATTTCGAATGAGCGTCTGGGAGGCGTTCGAGGCCTTGCCGTTTCCCCGCTGGATATCAATCTCTGGCACCCAACGACACAGCGAAACAATGACCCCGGACATGGGATCAATCCAACTGCAGATCATGCGCGTACGACTGGGACACAAGGTGGCGTGAGCATGTACTTTGGTCTAAATGACTGGGGTGGAAATGATGAAGTGTTTGGAACGTCTGCAGGGCAGTTTGGTACCGTTGGTACAGTTGGTGGAGAGTACAACTGGGCACAGGATCTGAATGCGGGTGGCCTTGGCAACACCTATAACCTGCCTGGCGGTGCCCGTGGCAGCATGATCACCAATCCATTTAGCCTGGCCGGGTATGACTATGGTGACAAGCCAACATTGTATTTCAATTATTTCCTTGAGACGGAAGGTGCAAACAGTTCGATCGCAGCCGATGTGATGCGAGACAGTGCTCGCGTCTTTGCCTCTCGAGACGGTGGCCTGTCATGGGAACTCTTGGCAACCAATAACAGTCAACGTAATGCTGAGCTGCCCATCCATCTGTCGACGTCAGCACGGATTGGAACCTTGCCAAATCAGCAGGTTCAGGAACTCTTTGATAATACCGGGGAATGGCGACAGGCGAGAATTGACATCGGTGAATTTGCTGGAGAGTCAAATATTCAGTTGCGTTTTGACTTTAGCACGGGTGGTGATTTTCAGCGGAATTTGAGTAATCACAACGCCACTGCGACACCGGCAGCTATTCGGAGTGTGATGAGTGACGCGGTTGCCACGGGAAATCCATTAAATCCATTGGAGTTCACCTTTGAAACGGACTCAGCCGCTGGTATGCAGGTTGGCATGCGGGTTCAACGATGGCATGGAGCCAATCCGCAAGTCATTGATCCAGGGGCCGACCCCCTCACATCTGCAGACAATATTCTCACGGTACCGGAAGGCACTGCGGTCGTGACCGCCATTGCTACGGATCCGAACTCAGGTGTCGTGACGGTGACGGTTCAGAGTGCATCGAATGTCTCATTCAAGGCTGCTGAAGCGGTTGCCTTCTTCCCTGATCGTACGGGTGTCAATCTTCATAACATTCCTGGGCCTGAGGGAGCAATCGGCGACGGCGAAAACGTTCAGGTTGCCAGTGCTAATAATGATCATGAAGGGTTTTACATTGATGACATCATTGTAGGCTTTGCCGAGCGTGGCGAGATGGTGACAAACGCTGCGACGAATCAGAACTTCTTCAATATCAATACCCCAACGGGAAGTCCGGGTTATCCTGAGCAGGTGCTGGAGGGTGAGTATCAACTCGAGGTTCGGCGTGGTGCGGAGTTTGCTGAAATCATGAGCTCCATTACTCCGAGGCGTGACTCGATTGCGATTCAACCAGAACAAGTCTTTGATACGAATGCACGCCGTATTCAGGCTGCAGCCACTCCGGATATCGTGC
Organism: Planctomycetaceae bacterium; assembly: GCA_902629495.1. The sequence goes on along the minus strand of CACORA010000009.1, from coordinate 58,508 downwards.
TTGGGAGACATGCCCTCTCAGCCCTTGGGGACAGTCTCACAACGCTTGGAAATGGTCAGATAACGGCTGTCGATACAGACTTCGATTTTGTTGAAGATGCTCTTCGAATGGAAGGAAATGGCGGAAGTACATCTGACTTCAATGCGATCACATGGGCCGTGAAGCTTGCGGGGCAGTCATCAGCATTTCTTGAGGTTGACTATCAGGCTGGAACGTGGGATGTGTTCGCTTTTCCTCAAATTTCTCCGAACGAGCCCGTGGTTCCGTTGCCATCGCAATTTACGATCGGTGACGATCCTGGCACGCTCGTCGTAGAAGACAACCACGTGCCTGCAGGTGACGGTATCGCGATCAGCCTTGATGGTGGTACGACATGGAACTCCATCTATAAATTTACTGCGGTCGATCCCACGGCTGATCTCTTTTCAATCCTCACGGGGCAGACGTTCCAAACGGCTCGCATCGATCTTGTGGCAGCCCTGAATGGAATACTGGGCCAACTGCCGCCTGGAAACAGTCATCTCACCGACGATACGCGTATCGGGTTCTTTCAGTCTGGATCGCGCCCTGCTGATCAAGGGGGTGGTATCACACTTCGAAACGCAATCATTACAGCGGCACCACGAGCACAAAACGTTGGCCTTGTTGGTGATCAGAATCTTACCAGAGACCAAGGGCGTTTCCTCATCGAAAACAACTTTATTGCAGATGCTTCTGTCTACGGCATTCGTATTGATGCATCCCGCGATAACGGCTTTGTGCCACTCCAGCCGGGAGTTGCCCGTCACCTTCCAACTCTGAATGATGGACGTCTTGTCCCTGGTGTGGTTGTGACGAACAATGTGATTTCAGTAAGCGGAACAGCCGGTATTCTTTTCAGTGGAGATGATAACTCAGAGGGGAACACAGCCCCGCTTGGGTCGGTTCCTTATGGACGGATTATCAATAACACAATCTTTGGTGGCGTTGATGATCAAGATAACCCACGAGGGATTGGTATCGAAGTCGAAGACAATGCAGCCCCTACATTACTCAATAATCTTCTCGCTAGCCTTGAATCTGGCGTTCTTGTTGATGGGACGTCTCTTGTCGATGGACTTGGTAATAGTCGTACAGTCATCGGCTATTCAGCGTTCCACAATGTGATCACGCAGGTTACCGCTGGAGCCGGTGGTGGAGCCGGTGGTGGAGCCGGTGGTGGAGCCGGTGGTGGAGGCGGTGGCATGGGCGGCGGTGGAGCCGGAGCAGCCGCTGTGACAAATTCCATTACGTTGGGCACGGATCCATTTGTCGATGTGGATCGAGGTAATTTCTACCTCGCGCCTCAATCAAGGGCTATCGATAGTGCTATCGATGCCTTGCAAGACAGAAATGAGTTTGTTGTTGTCAACAATCAAGTTGGTATACCGGAGTCTCCAATACTTGCCCCAGATAGAGATATCTATGGACAATTGCGAGGAGATGATCCGAATGTTGCATCCATCGGCACAGGACTTGGTTCCAATGTCTTCACGGACCGTGGGGCCATCGATCGTATGGACTTTACACAACCAACGATTCAGATTGCGGTGCCGTTGGATAACTCAACACATGATGAAGATGGGCGTCGGGGTGTCGTCAAATTAAGCAATGCCAATGCAAAAGGTCAGCTAAAATTCGTTTTGCAATTGGATGATATTGGGGCGGGAATTGACAAAGCGACCGTTTTGGCTGACGCATTTGAAATTCTGTATTCTGATTTTCCTGGTTCAGGGAATATACAGACATTGGTTGAGGGAGAGCATTACTTCTTCCGATACCTTGAGACAAAAAATCGAGTGGTCTTTGATTCAGCTGTCGTCTTTCCGATAGGTACGTACACAATCAACGTGACGTCTCGCAACGGAAGTGCTACGGAGGCAGCATTCCTGACAGACCTGGCAGGCAATACGGTCTTGCCAAATGCAACGGGTGGAACCATCTCTTTTGATGTGTCACTTGTCGCAGCGCCGAATGCACCCGTGTTTACCACAGCATTGGCTGACGAAGGTCAGGTCAGTCTTGAATGGCAAGCATTTGCCAATGGATCACCGATTACGCAATATCAACTTGAGTCAAAACGTGAAGACGGTGTTTGGAGTTCTGATCTGCTTTCAAATCCACTTGATACAACGCACGTTGAGCTTGGTCTGTCTTCAGGTGATGCATACCGGTTCCGTGTGCGAGCGATCAATGTGATGGGAGCGAGCGATTGGACTGAAGTGGGACCACTGACCCCATTGAAAGTGCCTGGCCTCGCCTTGCAGCAGGACACAGGGATTCTTTGGGATCTCACAACGTTCTCTGATAATCTGACCAAGAATCCCCGTGTCATTGTGTCAGATATTCTCTCTCCGGATGTCAATGAAACGATCAGGTGGGAGTATTCTCTCAATGCTGGTGGATCGTGGGGCACGCCAGATTTGCGTTTTTCGACAGCCTCTGATACTGATTTCAATGCCTATGGCATTGTCTCGCAGAAGGATGTGGATGATGGCAACTCAACCGACGCGGTGTGGCAAATCACCATCAACGGTCAAGCCCACGATATTCTTGAAGTGTTGGAAGATGGAACGCTTGTTTTTGCGGAAACATCTCCAGCATTGCCGACGTCACCAGTCGATTCTGCAAGTTGGGAACTGAACGATTCGAATGGCGGCATTGTGAGTCTTGGGAGCGATGGAGAGGTGCGGCAAACGCGTCACTTTGACCTCGCGGAAGGATCATATCAGGTAGGTGCGATTCAGGTGCGTCAACATCTTGATCGTCTAGATCCGAGTGACGGTAGTACCAGTACTGCAACAAGTTCATATCGTCAAAACGTTGATGTGTGGGTGGTTGACATAACGGCTCCGCCAGAGCTCTCAGGGTTCACCGTATTTGATGATGAAGGAATCATTCGGAGAATTCTTAGAAATGGTGAAGTCACCGATGATGCCACGCCTCTTGTCAGTGGCGTGGCAGAACCCGGGAGCTTTATCTGGGTGGGCTGGGATGTCTTCCCTTACGAAGTCGTGGAGCAGGTTCAGGAGGATGGTAGATGGTCGTTCCAGATGCCTGGTCTAGCAGATGGTGTTCGTTCACTTGCCTTTAAGTCAATTGACAGGGCCGGTAACACAAGTAGTGAAGTGCCGTTTGACATCGAGGTTGATTCGGTTGCCCCGTCTGTGACCATTGATGAGATTCGTGATAATGCGTTGCCCGTCATAGGGCAAGTGAGCTACGGCGCGGGAACCAATGACCTGACTCTTGTCATGCAGGGAACGGCGAGCCCGAATGCAGTCATTCGTGTTGTTGCCAGATTCAACAATCAGGAGCAAGTATTAGGTTCAGCGGTTGCTAATTCGGTCGGGAATTGGATTCTGAATGCAAATAAACTGAATATTGCATCTGGCGATTCTGTTCCCGTGGATGTGGAAGCGATGGTCACAGATACTCTCGGACGAGTTGGACGTTCTGGAGAATTCCGTGTTATTGTTGATTTAGCAGCACCAAGTGCACCAATCATTACGAATGCAACGGACGATAACAACACAACTGATCCAGGTGACGATACGAGTATTGCCGACGGTGGCTCTACAGATGACTTCTCGCCGACCCTTTCAGGAACTGCAGAGGCCGGAAGTACGGTCAATGTTGTTGCCTTCCTTCCAAATAAACAAATGGTGCTGCTGGATCCGTTGAATCCTGCTGATGCTCGAGCCAGTGAGACCGGAGCATGGTCATGGACCCCATCAGTGAGTTTGAGTTCGTTGGGGGCTCATGCGTTCCGTGCGATTGCGACAGACATCGCCGGTAACTCCAGCCCATTAGGCCAGGCCTATCAAGTTGTCTTCGAAGGAGATGCCCCAGGCCCTGGTGGCCCTGGTGATCCTGGTGGTCCTGGTGATCCTGGTGATCCTGGTGATCCTGGTGATCCTGAGGGCCCTGTAACAGCGCCTACGATTCAGGCCGTCCACCCAGAGACAGCTCAAACGATCTCCCATAATGGAAATACGAATTCTTCAAGCCTTGTGCTGGGTGGAGCGTCAGAGCCAAATAGCGCTGTTACTGTTCGGAATGGAACGACCATCTTGGGACTTGTCACGTCTGAATCAGATGGAACCTGGTCATTGTCAGTCACTGGGCTTGGTTACCGTACGCACCATTTCACCGCAGAGGTGAATGGACTACAAAGTGATCCGCTGAGTATTCACGTTCTACAAGCCACAGGATCCTCTCCTGTTTCAGTTGTGGGGTCGTGGGGGCCTCGATTGCCAAATGGTAGCTCCATCTATCTTGACTTCAATCAGGCCGTCAGCGGTGTTGTGATGGACGTTGTCCGTTTTGTTCACAATGGGAGAACGGTCTCCCTGCGTGGCTCGACGCTGACAAATGTCGATGGTGCAAGATACATGCTGACGTTACCAAGCCGATTCCGAACCCAGTCGGGTTCCTACCAGATCATGTTGACGGCGGAGTACATTCGAAGCATCTCAGATCCAGACAACAGTTTGGATCCAGATGACTCGACCATTGATCTTCCAGATGCTGGACTCAGCACCTAATTCAAGGCTGATTTCTATAGCAGGATATGTTTCATGTCGGTGGAGCGTATGCTGGTATTGTGAGCATTTTTCTTGATAACCATTCGACAACGCGACTTGATCCACGTGTCCTGAAGGCCATGATGCCATGGCTCACGGAGCAGTATGGAAATGCAGGAAGTACGACGCATGAGATGGGGCGCGACGCTCGTGAAGTAGTTGACTCATCGAGAGAGTCCGTCGCATCAGTGATTGGTGCATCAGCACGTGAGATCGTTTTTACCAGTGGTGCAACAGAAAGCAATAACCTGGCCATTCTCGGAACGGCAGTTCGGCAGGCAGGTAACGGACACCTTGTGACGGTTGAAACCGAGCACCCTGCTGTTCTTGATCCATGTGATCATCTCAAGAGGAAGGGGTATGCCGTTACCCGACTGTCTGTTGAGCACACGACGGGTCTGGTAGATCCTGCCATGCTCGAGACCGTACTCCGACCGGAGACATTTCTCGTATCAATTTCGCTTGCAAACAATGAGATCGGAACGATACAGAATCTTCCAGCTATCGCTGAACGTGTTCATGCCTGTGGCGCTGTTCTTCACGCTGACTGTGCACAGGTAGTTGGACGACTTCCTTTGGACATGGATGCTCTTGGCATTGATCTTGCGAGCTTCTCAGCACATAAATTTCATGGTCCGAAGGGTGTGGGAGCGCTGTATGTTCGACGTCGAGGTCGCCCTGTGCGAATAGACCCGCTGGTGTATGGTGGTGGGCAGGAGCGGGGTATGCGGAGTGGAACGCTGAATGTGCCTTCGATTGTTGGCATGGCGGAGGCGGCACGATTGGCTCAAGAACATGGGGAATCAGAGTCAATCACAATTCGAAAGCAGCGGAATCAGTTATGGGAAATTCTTGAAAAAGATATTCCTGGGATCGCCATTAATGGTCCAAGGTTGATCCATGAGGCGGTGCGGCTTCCAAACAATCTCAATGTGCATGTTCCTGGCGTGGATGGACAAACACTTCTGACAACCCTTGCCCATGAAGGACTTGCTGTCAGCGCAGGAAGTGCATGTTCGTCTGAGAATCCAAGGCCAAGCCATGTGCTTCAGGCCATTGGCCTTTCGGAAGATGCCGCACGAGCCAGCCTACGGTTTGGATTATCGAGGTTTACGACCGACCAAGAAATTCAAAGGGCTGCTGCATTGGTAGTCGCTGGTGTAGAAAAACTACGTGGACTGTAGCTCTCCTCATGGCTTGCACTTGGCCTAAGGGGGTGCAGGGAGTACACTGAAAAGAGATGTTTAGTTCTTGATATACATTCCTTGTGGGATGAACACGCAGGAGAAGCCCTTAAGATGTCAATCACCCTTAGCGAAAAAGCAGCTGGTGAGGTAAAAAAAATCATTGCCGATCAGAAACTGCCTCCCGAAACAGTTCTTCGAGTTGGTGTGGCAGGTGGCGGGTGTAGTGGATTTCAGTATTCACTCGGTTTTGATACAGCCTTTGACCCGAAGGTCGATTCAAAGTCGGACCAACATGGTATATCGGTTGTGGTTGACAAGAAGAGCGATCTTTTCCTTGATGGAACGACATTGGACTTTCATGAAGGTATTGATAAGCGAGGTTTCACCTTCAATAATCCAAACGCTACAAAAAGTTGTGGCTGTGGAAGTTCTTTCCAGGCCTGATCCGTCGTATCGCTCTTTGCAGCGGTGAGTATCTCCACAACAGGAGGGTCTGTGGCTTCGGATAAGGTGCATATTGTCGGTATCGGAGATGACGGTCTTGAGGGTATGACTGCGCAAGCCCTCAAAGTACTTGAATCAGCAGAGGTGCTGATTGGTCCGGAGATTTGTCGTTCCTTGCTTACAAAAGAGCTTGCTGGGCGGCTCGACGTCGCGGCCACGCTTGATGATCTTTGTGCCAGAATTGAAGTGGCTGGAAGGAAACGTCTTGTCGTATTAGCGTCGGGTGATCCACTCTTTTATGGGACTGCCCGATATGTCTGCGGTAAGCTCGGGAAGGATCGATTCGAAGTTGTTCCTCACGTCAGTAGTATGCAGTTGGCATTTGCACGCGTGAAGGAGTCGTGGGAGGAAGCGTACCTGGCAAATGTCTCAGGTCAGCCCATTGAACGTGTGATTGAGAAGGTGCGCTCAAGCGATACGGTAGGCCTCTTTACCAGTGAAGACTGGCCACCAACACGCGTTGCCGAGGCCTTGTTAGACAGTGGCATTGATTCCTTTCAAGCGTACGTGTGTGAGAATTTGGGGTCGCCTGATGAGCGGGTCACACAAGGCGGTTTGCGTGACATTGCGCACGATTCATTTGGTCCACTGAATGTTATGATTCTTGTGCGAAAGTCTCGTATCACGGATGCCGCTGGGCAGAATGCAAGTCGACTCTTTGGCAATCGAGACGAAAGTTTTCTGCAATCACGTCCAAAGCGGGGCCTGCTTACTCCTTCAGAGATCCGTTCCTTGGTACTTGCCGAACTCGCCCTTCAGCCAGCGAGCATTGTTTGGGACGTTGGGGCGGGGAGTGGATCTGTCAGCCTTGAAGCCGCTCGTGTCGCCCACTCCGGAGAGACATTTGCCATTGAAATGGATCCAGATGATCACCAGCTCATTACGGAGAATGCAGAACGCTTTCAGGTCCACAATCTCCGTGCTGTACTTGGTCAGGCCCCTGAAGCATGGGTGGATTTACCTGATCCTGATGCAATCTATGTTGGAGGAAGCGGTCGTCATGTTGCAATGCTTGTCGAAGAAGGGTGGAAGCGGCTCAAGCCCGGTGGTCGGCTTGTTACATCATGTAATAGTATTGAAAATCTTTCAGCGGTTTATGCTTTCCTTCGTACGCAATCAAATGATGCTGCATACTGGATGGTAAATATTGCCCGAGGGATTGAGCAGATGGACCGAATCCGATTTGAAGCTATCAATCCGGTCTTTTTGATGGCGGCCACAAAGCCTCTGTGATAACAACGATCATGACAGAACCTCTTCTTCCAGATGCGTTGGACGTTCTTGCTGTGGGTGCCCATCCTGACGATGTTGAGATTGGGTGTGGTGGAACATTGGCCATGATTGCATCGCAAGGGTACCGAGTGGGTATTGTCGATATCACGGATGGTGAGCCAACTCCACGATCAAGTGGTCCTGAGGAAAGGCTGGCTGAGGCAGAACAAGCGGCCAAGGTCTTGGGTGTTGTTCATCGTGAGAACCTTGGCTTTGATAACAGAAGGCTTTTTGACTCATTTGACGTTCGGGTCGCCCTTGCAAAAGTATTTCGCCGGTATCGTCCAAGGCTTGTGCTTGGACTGGGTGCAAAAACGCCGCTGGCCTCGCCTGATCATGCGCAGGCAGTGGCGATTACTGAGGCAGCGGTTTTCTATTCTCGCCTGACAAAATGGGATGATATATTCGACCGATTGCCGGTGTATACCGTGCCTCAGTTCCTGACCTATTTTCTTTTCGCTGGTCTGTCTGATGTCCCGCACGGTCATTGGCCGTTGGTGATAGGCATTAATGATTTTCTTGATGTGAAGTTGGAGGCCATTCGATGCTACCCATCACAGTTTCCTCCAGAAAAAGAACATGTGTTTCCTCGTGTTCGTGCCATGGCAGAAACAGTAGGCATCATGAGTGGTTGTTCTGCTGGAGAGATTCTTGCCAGTAACCGTATGCCATGCCTGACGGATCCCATGCAGGTTCTCTTTCCGACGCCAACATAATCACGGAACCAGAAGCGGAATCCATTTCGAACCATTGACGGCTGGTATTTTTCCGGATGCCGGCATGGTTGACTGTGCCGCATTACGAAGCATGGTTGAAAGTTTTGCAACCGTTTCAGCATGTTTGTTTGATGCCGCCAGATTTATGAGTTCGTGTGGGTCTGACTCATGGTCGTACAGTTCTCGGCCGCGTTGGCCTTCATCCCATTCAGTGAATCGCCAGCGTGGGGTTCTTAATGAGTATCCAAAAAAAGTTTGCTGGTCTTTTCCTTGGCGTCTCACCACTTGAGTAAGCGCCCAACCACGCCCTGACTTGCTCGTGTCTGCCAGAATAGGGGTGAGGTTTTGTCCTTGAATATTTTCTGGAGTCTTTACGTCACATAAGTTCGCGAGGGTTGGAAAGAGATCAATCTGAGAGACCGGTGTCGTTGAAACGGTACCAGGTGTTGAAATGGTAGGTGCTACAATAAGCAGCGGCACACGTGCGCTTTCCTCAAAGAGACTTTGTTTCTGCCACAGCCCATGCTCTCCTGTGTGGTAGCCATGGTCACTGGTAAAGACAATGATTGTGTTGTCAGCGAGCCTGTTTTTTTCCAGTGCATCAAGGACGTGACCAACCTGTGCGTCCATGAAGCTAATGCTTGCGTAATAGGCCTGAAGGGCTTCTCGTCTTAGGGCATCTGTCAGTTTGTCTTGTTCTTTCTTGTAGCTGCCAAGAGCAGGTGCCGGGAGGTCAGCCTGATCCTGTTGAACATTCTCAACAACTCGCATTGAAGACGTTGGATACCAATTGAAGTAAGGGTCTTTTGGGGCAACATATGGTGTGTGAGGGCGAAAAAAACCAACGGCCAGAAAAAAGGGTCGGCTGCGATCGTTCCCGCAGCGTTCCAAAACCCATGCAGCATCGCGTGCCAACATGCCATCGGTGTGTTCAGCATCTGGTCGTGGTGAGGCATACCACGAAAGCGTGCCACCAAATTGACCGGGACGGATGGAAAAAATGTGTGGTTCCTCTTCGAGTCTGTCAACTCCCACGGGGTTGAGCTCAACTTCCCACGAAGCGGCATCATCATGCCCGTCTGTCCCAACAGACTTTGGCACATGGTAATGAAAAAGCTTGCCGATGCGTGTCACGAAGTACCCCGCTTGGCGGAAGGCCTGCGGCATACTCACCTGTTGTGGAATGGATTGTCTGAATATCTGCGCATTGGCAAGGATGCCTGTTGCGTTTGGATAGAGACCGGTAAGAAATGAATTCCGGCTTGGACCGCATAATGGAAAGGTGCAATAGGCTCGTTCAAACCGTACTCCTCGCGCCGCAAGGCGATCGATATTGGGTGTTTGAGCCAACGGATCGCCATAACACCCCAGAAGGGTATTCAGGTCATCGGAGACGATGAAAAGCACATTGGGTCGTTTCGATGTGTCTCCTGCAAAACAAAAATTGAGGCAGACTCCTAGAAAGACAGAAAGAAAGAGGACAAAGGGCCGAAACATACGAGGTCTCCAAACAAAAAGGGTGACCGTCATGATAACCAATACTAGTCCTGAGATGCCAATGAAGGTGCCTAAACGGTGTGTGTGAGTGGCAGATCCCTCATGGTCTCTGTATCGTTCGAGCAAGAGGCGTGGATACAGAATAGATCAAGGAAGCATGCCATGGTGCGGTCAAGGCTCTGTCATGGAGGCGAAGACAGTATGAGCGTAAACGCCGATCAGCGAACGCGTGGGGAAAACCGTTGGAGACTGCTTGAAACGAGTATTAGAGTGACACGATTGGTAGCATGATCCACAACAATGCAGCAAGAGTGAAACCAAGGATTGAGACGGCAGTCGAGATCACAGTCCATGTCTGAAACGTTTGTTTTTCGGTCATCAGCATATAGCGACTCACAAGCCAAAAACCGCTGTCGTTCACATGGGAAACAGCCGAAGCCCCGGCAGCAATGGCTACCACAATCAGTGCAAGTTGAGCTTGCGAGAGTCCTTCAACCATTGCTGTCATGAGACCTGCTGCAGTCACCATGGCAACCGTAGCCGATCCTTGAGCAGCGCGTACAAACAGGGCAAACAAATAGGCTAAGAGGAGGACAGGAATGCCCCACCCCTGACAAACCTCCCGGAGTGCATCGCTGACACCACTTGCACCCATAACCCCCTTGAAGACCCCTCCTGCTCCAGTAATTAATATGATAATCCCTGCCGGACCAAGGGCCTTTGTTGTCACGTCCATGAGTTCGTTTTTATCGTAGCCGCGGCAATAGCCAAAAAAGATGAGGGCTAAGACAGTTGCAATCAAAAGCGCAATGATCGGATGTCCGAAGAAGTACAAGAGTTTCAGTGGGAAAGATGCTCCGGCGACAGCGTGAGACACGGACGCGGCATATTCATCACGCGTCAGGCCAGTATCGATACCAAGAACGAGATACTCCTTCACGATCGTGCCGATCAGTATCAACAGGATTGGAAATCCGATCATTGCAAGAACGGTCGCAAATCTGGGAAGGTTTTCTTGGTGTTCGTCGGGGCCCGCATCAAATTCAGCCGGTGGTGCAATATAGAGTTTTTCAGACATCTTCTTGGGGAGCCAGATGCCACAAATGATCGCTGTCGGCAAGCCGACGATACAGCCAAACAGAATAACCCACCCAAGACCAACGCCAAGCTCATATGCGACCCAAACAGGCCCAGGAGTAGGGGGAACAAACGCATGGGTTACCATTAATCCTGCCAGCAACGGCAGGCCAAATGCTAAGACCGATTTACCTGTCTTTTTAGACAGTGCATAGAGAATCGGTGCCAAAATAACCAACGCCACATCAAGGAATACTGGGATTGAAATAATGAATCCAGTGACAACCATTGCCCAGGATGCTCGTTTTTCACCAAACAATTTCAACAGTGATCGAGCTAAACTTTGAGCCCCTCCAGAATGTTCCAATAACGATCCAAAGATTGCCCCGAGGCCAATGATCGTTGCAATAAATCCAAGGCTGGATCCCATTCCACGCTGGATCTCCATGCCAATGTTTGTCAGTTCGAGATCACCGGCACCGCCTGTCAATTCTTGTGATGAGCCGATCGCAACAAACAAACTTGCAAGCATCAGTGCCAGAAATGCCTGGACCCGGAGACGCAAGATTAAAAAGAGAAGGAGTGCGACAGCCGCAATCATCAAACACAAAAGATACGTTAGTGAAAGCGAATCCTTGGCAGCCGTGTCACCAAACAGGATGCCCTGCTGACCAAGCAGAATAAAGCATCGATTCATTGGGGTGCAGAGATCAAACATGAGAATGGTATTGAAGGATTGGTTGAAGGTGGAGATTCAAAGAACCGACGATCATTATGATAAAGTTCCGGTGTAACCAAAACGACTGCGACCTCGGCATTCTTTTTCAAAACCGTCATGCCATGAGCAGTTTTTCGGCTGGAATAGGATGATCCCTCCCGTCACGTACTCCTGAAGCGTACCATGCTTTCAATTATGAAAGCACTTATGCTCTCAACTCCAGGTGCCCTCGCGATTCGTGAAGTCGAAACGCCCGTTCCAGACGCAGGAGATGTCCGTGTGCGGATAGCTGCCTGTGGTATTTGTGGGAGCGACGTTCATGGTTTTACTGGTGCCACAGGCCGGCGTATACCACCCATCGTGATGGGGCATGAGGCTGCTGGTATCGTGGATGCCGTAGGTTCGGGAGTGTCTGATATGGCTCCTGGAACTCGAGTCGCCTTGGATTCCACAATTTTCTGTGGTCAGTGTGAGTTCTGTGTGACCGGGAGTGAGAATCTCTGTACTCATCGTCAAGTCCTTGGGGTTTCATGTGGCGTGTATCGACGTGATGGATGCTTCGCAGAATATGTTGTCGTCCCAAGGCGGTGTGTGTATGAACTTCCCGATGAAGTGGATTTCATTTCAGCTGCTCTTCTTGAGCCTTTGACCATCGCATTGCACGCTGTGAATCTTGGACAGGCTGGAGCACAGACACGATCGGCTGTTGTTGTCGGTGCGGGAACAATCGGTTTGGCCGTAGTGGCATCACTCCGAGCGAGGGGCGTGAAAAAGATTGCAGCCATTGATCTCGATGCGGCACGGCTCGAAGAAGCTTGTCGTCTTGGTGCAGATCAGGTGTTTCTTGCAGAGAAAGATGTGGCAAAGAAGGCTGCCGTGTGGGGTACTGCATCTGTCGATACGGATGGTGCGGATCTTGTGATTGAAGCTGTCGGAGCAACCGAATCTGTGCACACAGCCATTGGCTCGGTGACACGTGGGGGCACCGTTGTACTTGTTGGCAATGTTTCTCCATCCATTGATATCCCTCTCCAGCATGTTGTGACACGACAGATTCGATTGCAGGGTTCGTGTGCTGCTGCAGGGTGTTATCCAGAAGCTATTCGTCTGGTGGCTTCCGGTGATGTCGACCTGTCGGGATTCGTTAGTCGTGTTGCTTCACTGGATGAGGGACCAGAGTGGTTCAACCGTCTTCACGACCGTGAGCCAGGACTGGTAAAGGTTGTACTCGAACCGTAGGGGGAATTTGTGTCAGAGTCATCACTATTCAGTCTGTCTGGTCGTCGTGCAATGGTCACAGGAGCAAGTCGCGGTCTGGGGTTGCAGATGGCACGAGCACTTGCTCGAGCTGGTGCGGATCTTGTTATTACTGCGCGCGATGTGTCATCCCTCTCAGATGCCTGTCAAGAATTAGAGGCGTTTGGGCGAAGGATCGAGCCCCTGCCTCTGGATCTTCGGCATGAAGATAGTATTCAGTCGGCCATTGCTCAGGCAACGTCCGCAGGGGCACTGGATATTCTTGTGAACAATGCCGGATGCAATATTCGAAAGCCAGCCCTTGAGGTTCGTTGGGATGATTGGAACACCATTCTCGACACCAATTTACGCGGCATGTTTTTTATGACGCAGGGCGTTGTCAAAACGATGCTGCCTCAAAAACGTGGTCGCATTATTAATATTGGCAGCGTGACGAGTGTCTTTGGGTATGCGGGACTTGCTCCGTACTGCGCAAGTCGTGGAGGTGTCAAGCAGCTTACGATGAGCTTAGCCGATGAGTTTGGGCCGCATGGTATTACAGTGAACTGCTTAGCACCGGGGTGGTTCCGGACGGCACAAAACGATGTACTGTATCGAGATGAGGAATGGCTCGCCTATCTCGTTGATCGCATTCCCTTGAGGAGACCAGGAAAGGCCGAAGACCTTGATGGAACGGTTGTCTTTTTGGCATCGGACGCCAGTGACTACGTGACTGGACAGACATTGCTTGTCGATGGTGGAATCTCAACGGGAGCAACCCGTGCGTTACCGGGGAGTGGAGCAGCACGGTGAGGAAACAAGCCGATGTAGACGTGGTGATCGTCGGAGCAGGAATAGCCGGTCTTGTGGCAGCTCGTGAGCTTGTGTCCGTTGGACTGCGAGTGGTCATACTCGAAAAGTCCCGTGGAGTGGGAGGTCGTATGGCGACAAGGCGGCTCGGCTCGGCCGTGTGTGATCATGGAGCACAGTTTTTTACGGTGCGCGGACGAGCTTTTGGCTCTCTGGTGTATGAAGCTCATGAGAAGGGAACGGTGACTCAATGGTGTGATGGATTCAGTCGGGCAACTGCCAATGGAAGTGGCATGTTGCCTCCAGGTGGTGGTCACCCTCGATGGCGTGGAACACATGGGATGACGAGTCTGCCAAAATACATCGCCTCTCAGATTGACGGAGCTCGTTGCTCTATTCGCACTGGTGTCAAGGTTCAGTCTGTTGGAATCGAAGACGGGATTGTCAGGATCGTCCTGGAGGATGGGGATCTACTTCGAGCATCCGCAGCTATGTTAACCGCTCCCGTCCCGCAATCGCTTGACCTCATGAAACTCGGCCAGCTTGTGCCAGATGAGATTGCACCACCAGTTCTTCAGACACTCTCAGGCATTGTGTACGACCCCTGTTTTGCTCTCATGCTTCAGCTCGATCGGCCGAGTCGCGTCCCGTCACCTGGTGGCATTCAATTTGAAGCTGAAGGACCAGCGAATGGCCCCCTTGCCTGGCTTGCAGATAATCAGATGAAAGGTATTTCTCAGGTGCCTTCACTGACGATTCATGCATCAGCTTCTTTCAGTCAGCGTCATTTCGATGATCCCTTGGAGGATGTTGCTGATCTCCTGGTGGAAGCAGCCAGTCCTTGGTTGGATGGATCGCCTGCAGACGTTGTAACAGATCGATCGGTCCAGCGTTGGAAGTACGCCCAACCAAAAAAGACTGTTTCGGAGCCTTTGGTGTCTGTAGCAAGGCAGCCACCAATTGTGTGTTGTGGTGATGCGTTTGGAAGCCAAAAGGTCGAGGGGGCAGCATCGAGTGGTTTGGCAGGTGCCCGTTGGATAGCACGTGTGCAGGCGGAGTAGGCAAGGTAAAAGTCTTTACCTTTCCACCGAGTCTACGAATCATGCTTGCGGAAAAGGGTAACGCAAGTCGAAACTACTGTTTTGAGAATAGGACTCGTTCATCCCCTGCAACGGAGTTTGCGCAATGGCTACGATCTCTCCCCCGACCGGTTTGTTGCCCGAAGTAGAATCCTTTCTGTCTGGTTCTCCTTTGACCAGTATCGTCGGAGGCAAAGATGTTCGAGGGTCTGGTGGTGGTATGAAAACCCTCGATCCAGGGAGCGGTGAGGAGATTGCTGAGTTCCACACATTGTCTGCAGATGACATCAATACAGCGGTGAAGGCAGCCAACGAGTCTTTTCGTTCAAGTGGTTGGGCCGCTCTGTCCCCCAACGAAAGAGGAATGCATCTCCATCGTCTTGCTGACGCGGTGGAAAAACATAAGGCAATCCTTGGTCAGATTGAAGCACTGGATGCCGGGAAGATTCTCTGGCAGGCCGAAGGAGACGTTCAGAATTGTATTGACACGATTCGTTATTTCACAGATATGGCTTGCCATATACAGAGACGAAATGTGTTGGCTGTTGCAAACCATGAGGCCTGGACCATGCGGCATCCATGGGGTGCGTGTGGTTTTATTTTCCCGTGGAACTTCCCGTTACTCCTCATCGGTTGGGGTATTTCACCTGCGTTGGCAGCGGGGAATACGACCGTGGTCAAACCTGCTGAAGATACGCCACTCTCGGCTATTTACTTCGGTCGGTTGGCCCGAGAGGTCGGTATCCCAGATGGAGTCATTAATATTGTGCTTGGGACAGGAGCTGTTGCTGGGGCAGCGATTGCGGCGCATCCTGACATCAAGCGAATGAGTTTTACCGGATCACCGGAAGTAGGCCGTTTGGTTGGTGAAGCATGTGGTCGAAATCTCACCCCAGTAAAATTGGAACTTGGTGGCAAAGGAGCAGCTGTCGTTTTTGATGATGTGGATATTGAGGCAACATCTGAGAAGCTTGTTGGAGCGATTACATTCCATACTGGTCAGGTGTGTTGCGATGCAACCCGTTGGCTCATTCATAAACGTATTGCCCCACAGTTCATTGATGCATGTTGCACTCGCTTGAAGAACGTGCAGGTTGGTCATCAACTTTCAGAGGCTTCGATGATGGGGCCTGTCGTGAATGCAAAGCAACGGACGCGAGTGCTTTCCTATTTGGAAAAGGGACAAAAGCAGGGGGCAGAAGTCATACTGCCTGGGGGAACTGTGGATGTGGAAGGCAAAAAAGGGTTCTATGTCAAACCAGCACTTCTGTCTGGATCACTCGATAACGTCGCGGCCCAAGAGGAGATTTTTGGTCCTGTTGCATATATCACGACCTTTGATGATGAAGATCAAGCCGTCACCATGGCGAATGATACAGACTATGGTTTAGCCAACAGTGTCTGGACAAGTGATCCCGGCCGTGCGGCACGCGTTGCAGAGTCGATGGTAGCGGGAAATAGTTGGATCAACGCCCACAACGTGTTTCCTCATGGCGTGCCGTATGGTGGAGTGAATAAGAGCGGGATGGGAGGCGGAGTCAATTCAGT
Organism: Planctomycetaceae bacterium; assembly: GCA_902629495.1. The sequence continues at coordinate 42,260 of CACORA010000009.1, read as the reverse complement.
TGAGACGCTCTTCGATTACTGGCGTAGCCAATCTGTTGTCCGCCCATTATGAGCATGAAGAGTATGAGGCATCTCAGGAGGAAGCTGGTGAGTGATGACGCCTCCGTTTGGAATCACTATGTTGTACATGAGGTTGTATGCAGCCAGATGTAATTATCGTTGGTGCTGGACTGGCTGGATTGTCATGCGCTCGTGAGCTTTCTCGCGAAGGACGTCAGGTGCTTGTGCTTGAGTCATCTGCGTGCGTGGGAGGTCGGGTTGCCACAGAGGAGGTGGATGGATTTCGTATTGATCGTGGCTTTCAGGTCTACAACGATGCCTATCCTGAAGGTCATCGTCAGTTTGATCATCATGCTCTTTCATGTGGGTATTTCGAACCGGGGGCACTCCTTTCCCAACAAGGTCGGCTGCGTTCTCTATGCGATCCGTGGCGGCAGCCCTTTGCCGCTCTGCGTTCCGTCTGTGATGGATCCATTGGCCTCTTGGATGGTTTGCGAACAGCGAGATTGCGATCGGAAGCGATTCATTTATTTCGAAGTGGGGCACTCGATCCAGACGTTGTGACGCAGGAATTTGAAAAGAGCACAATGGATGAATTGGTAGAACGTGGTTTCACAGAGTCTTTTATACAGACGTTCTTCATTCCATTTTTTGGCGGGGTGTTCTTAGAACGTCGCCTTGAAACGGCGTCTCCCGTATTTCTCTTTAACTTCGCAATGTTTGCATTGGGACGGGCATGTCTGCCTCGAGGGGGCATGAGTGCTCTTCCACATCAGATGGTAAATCATTTGCCTCAGGATACGGTCAAATTCAATTCTTGTGTTTCGAAAGCAGGACCTGGATGGGTGAGGTTACATAGTGGTGAGGAGAAAAAAGCTCGATGTGTTGTGATCGCAGCAGGAGGAATTGCGGCAAGTCATCTTCTGCCACCACCATTTGGAAATACAATGGCCATGCGACAAGACAAGTCAACGCGATTGATTGCTTTTGCAGCCCAGCAATCGCCTCTGAATCGTCCTGTCCTTCTTGTGTCGGCTGAAAAAGAAGGTGTCATCGATAATCTCTCTGTTCCATCAGATGTTGTGGCCGGATACGCCCCGCAGGGGCAGACGTTGATAACCATTTCTATTCGTCACGACTGTGACCTACATGAACAAGATCTTGTTGAACGTGTTCGAAAAGAGGCATGTGTTTGGTTTGGTCCTCAGCCATTGTCATGGAGACATTTGACAACAGTCGATGTCCGCCATGCGTTGCCGGATGAGTCGCCAGCCGCCCGCTTGAAGAGACCTGAGTCGCCGAAGCTGGTAGATGGGCTTTTTGTATGTGGTGATCACTGTCGTTCAGCGTCCATAAATGGTGCACTCAAAAGCGGGCGATTATGTGCACAGCAGATTCTTGCCGGTGACTAAGTCGCTATGCGGTGCACGAAAACCGATATTTTTATGGGTTAGCACATGGGCTTCTTTTCGGTTATGGTTGTATACAGGTGATTGAAACAGTTGTTTGAAACCAGCGATTGGCCAAAAATGTCCTTTGTGAGAACCGTGCCTGAAAAAGATCCCTCTTCCAGTGGGGAGGATCCGCGCGAGCGGTTGCTTGCTGCGGCGGGGAAGGAGTTTGCGGAACATGGTTTTGAGTCCGCGACCGTTCGCGATATTTGCCTTGCGGCCGGCGTCAATGTGGCCGCGGTCAATTACTACTTTGGAGACAAGGAACGGTTGTACATCGAGAGTGTCAAACATGCCCATGAGTCCCGGGTGAAGCAGGTACCTCTGCCAGAATCACCACCGGGTCGACCACCGACGGACCGCCTTCATGATTTTATTGATAACTTTCTTGAACGAATGCTTGGCCTTGGTCGACCTCGCTGGCAGGCCAAACTAATGCTTCGGGAAATGCTTCAGCCGACGGACGCGTGTCGAGAACTTGTTGAGGATTATATCCGTCCTCATTTTGACCTGCTTGTCTCTATTCTTGACGATCTCTGTCGGAGCGAACGCTCTGAAGCGGACTTGCGTCGGATAGCGATCGGTATTTTTGGTCAGTGTTTTCTTTATCGAGCAGCAGGGGAGTGTGTTGGTATGCTCGTGCCTCCTGAGGAAATAACATCATTTCATACGCCTTCACAACTAGCCGATCACATTGCCCGTTTTACATGTGCAGCGTTAGCATCCTCTTCATCACGTGCTCCCTTTGAATCATCTTCTCGGATTCCTAGATGACAATCTTTCAAACACTTTTACGTTGGGCATCACCGTTTCTTATTCTCGGTGCAGGGATTGGCGTCTTTCTGGCCTTGGGAAAGCAGGAGTCACCCCCTCGTGCAACGGTGGCTGCCGTGGAAGCGGTTCCGGTTGAGACGGCTGCAGTGCGCCTCGAGGAAAAGGGTATTGATATTGTGACTGATGGTGTTGTTGTGCCAATCCGAGAAGTCACGCTCGCAGCAGAAGTTGGTGGAAAAATCATTATGAAGTCGCCGTCGTGTGAGTCTGGAGAGTATGTGAAGGAAGGCACGCTTTTGCTGCAGATAGACCCCCGAGACTATGAACTCGATGTGGAACGATTGCAGCGTGAACTGAAGCAAGCGTCCCTTGCGATTGAGGAAGTTGATGAAGAAGTGAAGCAGAATGAGAGTTCACTAAAATTGGCCCAAAAACAAGTGGAGCTTGCACACCGTGAAGTGACGCGTCTTGATGGGCTTACAGCTGAAGGCATTGTGACAAAATCAACATATGACCTGGCTGTTCGCGATGAACTGACTGCAAGCAATACGCTCAATGCTCTCCAAGGAAAGCAACGGGTTCTGGCAAAACGTCGCAATCGCTTTGTTGAGGCTGAACGTCTTGCTGAAACGAACTTGAAACGAGCCGAACTCGATCTGTCTCGAACAAAAGTGACAACACCACTGACTGGAATGGTCGTTGATGAGTTAGCTGAAGAAGATTCTTTTGTTTCAAAGGGCATGCCTTTGGTCACGGTTGAGGATACCAGTGCGGCAGAGGTAAAGCTGAGTCTCAGAATGCATGAGGTGTCTCGCTTGTGGAGTGGGCGGAAGGCGGTAGAGGCACCAGACTCCGGTCCATTTGACCTTCCCCCTACACGCGTGACTGTCATATACAAACTGAACGATCAAGAATATCAGTGGCAAGGTGTTCTAACGCGACAGGAAGGGCGAGGGCTTGATGAAAAAACACGTACCCTTCCGTGCCGAGTCCTTGTGAATGACCCTGCCGGAGTCAAGGCTATCGATCGTTATGGTGCGATGATGCCTCAGTTGCCTGCAGGAGCCCCACGAACGCTCATGAGAGGAATGTTTGTTGAAATCCGAGTGCATGTAGACAGCGCCAGTGGCCTTGTGTCCATTCCGGAAGAAGCTCAGCGGCCCACTGGTGAAGTGTGGGTTATGCGAAACGGAAAACTTGTTGTTGTGAAACCACGCCCTTTGGCGGTCACGGGTGGTCGTGTGATTTTTGATGGCTTGGTATCAGGGCTTCTGCCTGGTGATCGTGTGGTGACCAGTCAGCTCATAAATGTTCGGGATGGCATGGCGATTGTTGAGACGCCTCGTCCAGATCGTGAGGCGACTCGGCCCACTAGCTTAGGTGGGCCTCGGGATGCATCCTGATCTGAAGATCGCTGGCAGGTTGATGTCATGAAAAAGATCATCGGCTGGACTGTACGTAATATGCCGGCGATGAACACGCTGCTTGTCGCTATCCTTGCAGTGGGTGTGATGAGCTTTGCGTCTATGCGGCGAGAAGTGTTTCCGGATTTTGATCTTGAAATAGTCCTCGTATCGGTACCGTATCCGGGCGCATCTCCTGAAGAGGTCGAGGAGGGAATCTGTCAAAAGATTGAAGAAGCATGCAGAAGTGTGGCAGGCATCAAAAAACTCACGAGTGTTGCTCAAGAGGGAAACGGTTTTTGTGTTATTGAGCTTCAGGAGGATGTAGAAGATGTCCAGAAAACACTTGGTGAAATCCGCTCAGAAGTTGATCGAATTCCGAGTATGCCGGAACTAAGTGAGGATCCGAAGGTCGAGCAAGTTACACTTCGTCAGCCAGCAATCAAAGTTGGGGTTCTTACCCCCCAGAACAATCCAACGCCAGAGAGTGAGTTGCGAGATGTTGCTGAACGAGTGCGAGACGAACTCCTCTCGTTGCCTGCAGTTTCGGCAGCGAACCTTCTTGGGGCGAAAGAATATGAGATCGATATCGAAATCTCCGAGGAAACGCTAAGAAAATATGATCTTTCGTTGCAGAAAGTCGCAGCCATTGTTCGGCGTGAGAATCTTGAATTGCCGGGTGGCACGATACGCAGTGAGAGCGGTGAAATACTGCTTCGTGGAAAGAATAAACGATATGTGGGTGAAGAGATTGCTCAATTGCCACTTGTGACGTTGCCGGACGGTCTTGTTCTTACCGTAGGCGATCTTGGCACGGTGCGAGATGGTTTTGCTGATATTGCTGCTACGAATCAAATCAATGGTCGAGACGGAATGGTCATTTCGATCGATCGTAGTTCTGGGGAAGATCTACTTGCGATGGCCAAGGCTGTGCGTGAGTATGTTGCAGCGACACAGCTTCCAGATGGCTATGAGTTAGTGACATGGGCCGATCAATCAGTTGATGTTCAAGATCGACTCGAGATGCTCGTTGGAAACGGCCTTACAGGATTGGCGATTGTATTTGTGATTTTGTCTGTTTTTCTCAATCTGAAAATTGCTTTTTGGGTTGCCCTGGGAATTCCTTTTTGCATGCTTGGTTCTGGAGCCATGATGTACCTTACGGACCAGACATTGAACATGCTTTCGATGTTTGCTTTTCTCATGGCGATTGGCATCGTGGTCGATGATGCTGTTGTTGTAAGCGATAATATCGAGAGACACAGAAGACTAGGAAAGAGTCTTGTTGCAGCTGCAATTGATGGCACAGTGGAAGTCGTCCCCAGTGTGATTTCAAGTGTGCTGACAACGGTTATCACATTCCTGCCATTGTGTTTTGTGTCAGGTGTCATGGGGAAATTTATTGCTGTGATGCCATTTGCATTTATCACCGCACTTTTGATGTCATTGGGAGAATCACTACTTATTCTTCCTGGCCATCTTGCTCACGAAAAGAATCTTATTTTTGATATTTTGGGATTTGTGCTTTGGCCTTTTCGCTTTCTGTTAGGACTTCTCCGAGGAGTTCAGGAAGGGTGTGATCGGTCGCTGAAGTGGTTTGTTCGCACGATCTACACTCCCTTGCTTGATCGAGCGATTGATTATCGTTGGAGTACCCTGGCGACAGCGGTCGGTGTGTTATTGATTTCCGTTGGTATTGTTCGAAGTGGGATCACGCCCTTTTCACTCTTTCCAAAAATTGATGCGAATCGGCTCAAGGCAAAGATTCTGTATCCAGACGGAACACCAGCAAGCGTCACAGAAGAAGCCACACTTCGACTTGAGGAAGCTGCTTATGAGACAGCACGAAGACTTTCCTCGTCGGACAAACCTCTTGTGGAGATTGTCCATCGGGCAGTGGGGCAAATAACTGCTTCTGATGAGTTTGGGCCAGATGCCAGGGCAAGTGGTAGTCATGTCGGCGCTCTGAGTTTGGAGTTGGTGGACGGAGAGCAGCGGGACGTAACAAGTGAAGAATTCATCAGTATGTGGAGAGAATTGGCTGGGAAATTTCCTGGCACAGAGAGCCTTTTGTTTGGAACGGAAAACATTGGGCCAGGCGGGAAAGCAGTAGAGTTTAAGCTGCTTGCTCCATCTGATCCTGATTCTGTTCAGCAATTGGAAGCGGCTGTTGAACGGTGCAAGGAGTGGCTTGCGCAATACCCTGGAGTGATTGATATTGATGATGACTCTCGCCCCGGAAAGTGGGAGTACCGAATTCGAGTCAAGCCACGAGCCGAGGCCATGGGAGTGTCTCTTGCTGATTTGGCTTCGACGATTCGAGCAAGTTATTACGGTGAGGAAGTGATGCGTCTTCAGCGTGGTCGACATGAGGTCAAACTGATGGTCCGCTACCCACGAGAGGAAAGACGAAACTTCGCTACGCTCGATGATGTTCGTGTAGAGGGACCTGATGGCATTAAGCGCCCAGTGACAGAGTTGGCTGAAATATCTGTTCAACGTGGGTATTCTGAGATCAACCGTCTGAGTCAGAAGCGATCGATTACGGTCATGGCTGATATTGATGTTACCAGGAGTTCGCTGACAAGTTCTCAGGTGACCGGGGATATGGAGAGACGGCTCATGCCAGATCTTCTCAAAGACTTCCCGGCAGTTCGTGTCCGATGGGAAGGTGAACAGGAACAGACGTTTGAATCACTTCGAAGTCTGGGGACCGGTTTTATTGTCGCTCTTTTCGCAATGTTTGTTTTGCTCACGATGGAGTTCAAATCATACCTGCAGCCATTGCTCATCATTGCCATTATTCCCTTTGGTTGTGCAGGAGCTGTGTTCGGCCATGCCATCCTGGGAATGCCACTCACTATCTTTAGTATGTTTGGTCTTGTCGCGCTAGCCGGTGTTGTTGTGAATGATTCAATCGTGCTGATTGATTTTATTAATCACCGCATACGTGCCGGACAGCCTCTCCGGAAGGCACTGCGTGAGTCAGGGTGCTTGCGTTTTCGCCCCGTACTTCTCACCAGTATTACAACAATTGGCGGCCTGCTTCCGCTCCTTTTTGAAACGAGTTTTCAGGCACAGTTTCTTGTTCCAATGGCAACGTCGCTTGCGTTTGGCTTGGGGGCGACAACTGTTATTGTCCTTATTCTTGTCCCGGTGATGTACTCATTCTTCGGTACCAGTGCACGCCATGAAGAAGTCGAAGAATTTGCTCAAGCGATGCGTTCCAATACTGTTGACGAGGAGCAAGGAGAATGGTTGTCTCATGGTCTTCCTGAGACTACATCAGCATCGTGATACCAATTGTTGTGGGCTAACGATTGATGAGAAAGTGGCAGATGTCACCATCCTGGATGACATAGTCTTTGCCTTCAACACGCATTTTTCCATGAGCACGAATATCTTTTTCACTATGAAATTCTTTGAGGTCTTCGAGTGAATATATTTCAGCACGAATGAATCCTTTCTCAAAATCAGTATGGATGACACCCGCTGCTTCTGGAGCCATGCTGCCAAGGGGAATTGTCCAAGCCCGTACCTCTTTCTCACCGGCTGTGAAGTAACTTTGAAGCCCAAGCGTTTTGTAGGCTGCGCGAGCCAGTACGGCCAGGGCCGGTTCCTTAAGACCCACGTCGGAAAGCATTTCTTGTCGATCTGGTTCATCGAGTTCAGCAATCTCAGCCTCAAGTTTCGCGCACACTGGTACAACCTCCGCACCACCGTCCTTGGCTAAATGCTTGACGTCTTCAACAAGCTTCCCAGCCCCGCTAAGGTCAGTCTCGTCAACGTTTGCAACGTATAAGATTGGTTTTGATGAAAGGAGGCCAAATTCTTTTGCGCTCTGCTGCTCGACAGGATTAAGAGAAAGTGTTCGAAGGGGGTTTTCTTTTTCGAGGTGTTGGAGGCATGTGTGCATGAGGGCAACTTTTGCCTTTGCCTCTTTATCTGTACTTTTGGCTGCTCGTTCGGCCTTTGGGAGAAGATTTTCGAGGTGTTGGAGATCCGCAAGTATGAGTTCGAGTTCAATGGTTTCCATATCTGCAAGAGGGTCAACCGTACCAGAGACATGGATGACATCAGGGTCTTCAAAGCAACGAATGACCTGTACGATGGCATCCACTTCTCGGATGTGAGAAAGGAATTTATTGCCGAGCCCTTGGCCCTCGCTTGCGCCCTTCACAATGCCTGCAATATCAACAAGCTTAAGGGCGGCTGGAATTACTTTTTGTGTTGAAATGTATTGGGTAATTTGGTCGAGACGTGTATCTGGAACGCTTACCATGCCTTCATTAGGCTCAATGGTGCAAAAGGGGTAATTCTCACTCTGGGCTGCCTTCGATTGAGTGAGTGCGTTGAAGAGTGTGCTTTTTCCAACGTTTGGGAGTCCAACAATGCCTGCTTCCATGATAACCTATAAAGAGAGAGTGTATGTGGTCTTCTAGAACGGCATCTTACGGGACAGATCCCAACTTGCATAAGTCACTGTGTCATGTCGGCAAAAGACTTGGTTTTGGTTGAGGGAATTCCGATGTGCTCGATGTATTTCAATGTGTTGCATGGTGAGGGGCGGTGAGTTGTATGGCGTTGCGTGGAGTATGCGATAAAACAGGTTGACTATCTTTCATTCGATGATGCAAAAAAAGTCTTGTTTGAAAAAAAGTTTTTTCTGTCGTGCTGCAGATGAAGTGGCACATGATCTACTGGGTGCATCGCTCGTTGTGTGTAGTAGTCAAGGACGAGAAACACGACATGTTATTTTTGAAACGGAGGCGTATCTTGGAGCTCATGACCTCGCCTGCCATGGCTCGAAAGGTATGACAAAACGAAATGCTGTCATGTTTGGTCCGGCAGGATGTTGGTATGTCTACCTCTGCTATGGCATGCATTGGATGCTGAATGTTGTGACAGGTAGCAAAGGAGTTCCTGCGGCCGTATTAATTCGCGGTGCAGGAGAACATGAGGGACCCGGGAGGCTGACGAAGGCACTTCGAATCAAGAAAGGACTCAACGGAAAAACCGTTGGAAAAAAAAGTCATCTTTGGATTGAGACAAACAACATTGTTATTCCACGAAGGCATGTGCAACGAACTCCCAGAATAGGAGTTAGTTATGCTCGGGAATGGGCCAAAAAGCCGCTTCGATTTGTGATACGTCCAGAAAATATTCCTATACTAATGAAGACGAAAAGATAAATAGAGGAGGAAATGAGATGAAGTATCTAATCTGTTCATGTATTGGGTATTGTCTTGTCGGTTTTGTTTTGTTTGGAAGTGGACGCGCTGCTGACTCAGAAAAGAAAAGTGAATCAGGTAAAATGATGAAGGCAACATTTGCAGGTGGTTGTTTCTGGTGCACGGAAGCTGTCTATCAAGAGATAGCAGGAGTAGGACGTGTCACGAGTGGTTATATTGGAGGTTCGGATCCAAATCCAACCTATAAAGCTGTGTGTACAGGCCTTACCGGTCATGCTGAAGCAGTCGAAATAGAATACGATCCAGAGATAGTGCCATTTGAAAAGCTGTTGGAGGTCTTTTTTGCCACACATGATCCAACAACACTCAATAGGCAGGGGCCAGACTTTGGTACCCAGTATCGTTCAGGCATCTTCTATCACAATGATGAGCAAAAAGAGATAGCTCAAAAAGTAATTATCAAGCTTAATGCAGCAAAAGTTTTTCCAAGTCGTATTGTCACAGAGGTGACTCAAGCAAGTACGTTCTACCCTGCCGAAGATTACCATCAGGATTATTTCTCAAACAATCCGTCTCAGCCGTATTGCCAAGCCTATGCGGCTCCAAAGGTGCAAAAGGTGAAGAAGGTGTTCAAGGAACTGGTGAAATAATTCACTCATAACAAAGAAGCAGTTCTTGAGCCTCAACTGGAGTCCCCGGTGCAACGAGCACGTCTGCAATCGTGCCATCTTGCTCAGCATAGACAGTGGTTTCCATTTTCATGGCCTCAAGGCTCAGGAGCTTTTGCCCTTTGGTTACCTTGTCACCTGGATGAATAGCCACGGTGACCACGAGGCCTGGCATCGGGGCTCCAACTTGCTGAGGATCACCGGAATCCGCTTTTGGCCGACGCTGGACTTGGGCTTCAAGTGTTCGATCCGTAATCGTAACACTCCGTGGTTGCCCATTGAGTTCAAAAAATACTGTTCGTGTTCCATCGGAGTGGGGCTCTCCGACGGTAAGCAGTCTGACAAGTAATGTTTTGCCAGTTTCGATGCTGATTGCTAATTCTTCGCCTGGCTTGGGGCCTTCAAGAAAAGCTGGTGTGGGAAGAACACTTACATCACCATGCTTCGATACGAACGAAGCATAGTCCTGAAAGACGCGAGGGTAGAGTAACCATGAAAGAATCTCTTTTTGATTGGCGGATCGCCCGAGGATGTCGCTTACTTTCTTTTCAGCAGATGAAAAATCGGCGGGAGGCATCGACTCACCAGGGCGGGTTGTAAGTACATCACCAGATCGTACAACTCGTTCGATTACTTTTGAAGGAAATCCGCCAGGAGGTTGGCCCATGCGACCAGCAAGGAGATCGATGACAGACTCGGGGAATGATAACTCACGTGAGTCGGACAAAAGGTCAGAAGCCTGCATCCCATTTGTTACGAGGAGGAGTGCAAGGTCACCAACAGCTTTACTTGTCGGAGTTACCTTCACAATATCACCCACAAGCGTATTCACATCTGCATAAGCACGACAGACGTCGTCCCATTGATCACCAAGACCAAGCGCTTTTGCCTGTTCCAAAAGATTTGTGAATTGACCACCTGGCATCTCATGAAGGTAAAGGTCTGCATCAGGAGCCTTCATGCTACATTCAAAAGCCGTATAGTGGTCTCGAACTGCTGACCAATAATGTGTCAACTGTCTGAGCGGTTCTGGATCAAGTCCTGTATCGAGGGGAGTGTGACGAACAGCCTCGACCAGAGCATTCAGATTGGGTTGGCTTGTCAGGCCAGCAAATGGGGCCATAGCTGCATCGACGACACTTGCACCATTTTGTCCAGCCTGAAGTGCACTTGCGAGTGAGGCTCCGGATGTATCATGCGTGTGAAAGTGGATTGGAATTCCAATCTCATCGTGTAAAGCCTTCACGAGTGTTGCCGCGGCGAATGGTTTGCACAGACCCGCCATGTCCTTAATGGCCAACATGTGTGCGCCACGTTTTTCAAGGTCTTTGGCAAGATCGACATAGTATTTGAGTGAATACTTTGTTCGACGAGGGTCGAGGACGTCTCCCGTGTAGCAAATTGTTGCTTCACAGATGGCATTGCTCTCAATAATAGCGTCCATCGCAACAGTCATGTTTGGCACCCAATTGAGTGGGTCAAACACGCGAAAGACATCAATGCCTGCGTCGGCGGATTCCTTGACAAATGCCTGCACGATATTGTCAGGATAATTTGTGTAGCCCACAGCATTACTGGCTCGAAGAAGCATCTGAAAAAGAACGCCCGGTATTTTTTCGCGTAGTTGACTCAGTCGATCCCAGGGGCACTCCTTAAGAAACCGCATTGATGTGTCGAAGGTTGCCCCTCCCCACATTTCCAATGAAAAGAGGCCCCCAGCCAGTCGAGCATAGGCATCAGCAACTGCCAGCATGTCATAGGTTCGCATTCGTGTAGCAAGTAGCGATTGATGAGCATCTCGCATTGTCGTGTCTGTAAGCATGAGTTGGTCTTGACCTCGTACCCATGCAGCAAATTTCTCTGGTCCAAGTTCCTGGAGCTTTGTGCGTGTGCCAGTTGGTGGTGGGGCAGCTTGATCAAAGGTTGGGAGCAGAGCCGGTTCCCGACGAACAGCTGCCGGTCGTCCTTTCACAAGTGGATTTCCGTTGACGATGACATCTCCCAAATATTCAAGTAGCTTCGTTGCTCTGTCTCGTCGAACTGGCAACTCAAAAAGAGATGGAGTTTCATCAATGAATCTTGTCGTGCACTTTCCTGCAAGAAAATCAGGATGCGTAACCAGATTGATGAGGAAAGGAATATTTGTTTTGACGCCGCGAACACGAAACTCTTGAAGACAACGTTCGACATGGCCAGCCGATTCGTCAAGCGTTAGTCCGCGGGCAGTGACTTTGACCAGAAGTGAGTCAAAGTAGGGGGTAACAACGGCACCAGAAAACGCATTTCCTGCATCAAGGCGAATGCCAAGACCACCTCCCGAACGGTAGGCGGTCATCCGGCCATAATCAGGAAGAAAACGATTTTCTGGATCTTCTGTTGTGACTCGGCATTGAATAGCAGTTCCCATGGAACGAATAGCAGATTGATCTGGAAGGTTGATCTGTGGGGCAGAGAGCTTCCATCCTTCTGCGATCAGTATTTGTCGTCGGACAATGTCAACGCCAGTAATTTCCTCAGTTACGGTGTGCTCAACCTGAATCCGAGGATTCACTTCAATAAAGTAAAATTTTTCAGTGTCCGCATCGACAAGGAATTCAACGGTGCCCGCGTTTTCATATCGAGCGGTTTGTCCAATCGCAAGAGCAGCCTCACAAATTTCATCACGGAGTTTTGAAGGCAGGTTTGGAGCTGGTGCCACTTCAACAACTTTTTGATGCCGTCGTTGAACGGAACAGTCCCTCTCAAAAAGATGCACAAGATTTCCATGCATGTCCCCAAGAAGTTGAACTTCGATGTGCCGAGCACGCTCAATAAACTTTTCGATAAAAACAGAACTCGAACCAAAGGCAGTCTGACTTTCACGCTGTGCAGTCTCCAAGGCTGCAGCAAGTTCATCCTCATGATGTACCACACGCATGCCCCGGCCTCCGCCTCCGTGAGCAGCCTTGAGAATGATTGGCCATCCAAGGGAATTTGCAATTGTGAGAGCATCTTCAACGCTTGTTACTGGCTTCGAGCTGCCAGCCAAAATGGGGACACCTGCCTTGTCGGCCAGTTCACGTGCCGTTGTCTTGTCACCTAACATTCTGAGGAGTTCAACTCGTGGTCCGACAAATGTAATATCAGCCTTTGCACATTCCTCAGCAAAATCAGGATTTTCTGACAGAAATCCATATCCAGGATGAATCGCATCAACATTGTGTTCTTTTGCTAATGCGACAATGCCGGGAATATCAAGATATGATCGAATCGGCTCACCAGGCTTCCCGATGAGATAAGCTTCATCCGCCTTAAAGCGATGCAGTGCAAATCGATCTTCGTGAGCATAGATGGCAACGGTTCGAATGCCGAGTTCGTGTGCTGAACGAAACACACGTGTTGCAATCTCACTTCTGTTAGCAATAAGTATTTTTTTTATTGGTTGCATTCAAGTATCCCCGTGACTTTCGAACCGAAAGACAAAGAGCAAAACATAGGGTTTGAAACAGCAGAATCCTATCTTCTGTTGTAATGATTGTAGAGGGCTGCGTGCATCACTCGGATGAGCGGGGATGTTTTTCCTCTGCATAGCTTGGTCGGCTATATTCTGGCAGCAGATCAGAAGGCGCGTCACTGATCTTCATGGTGTTCAAAATGCTACCAAGAATGGCAGCTTCACTGGCATTCGGATGCCATGCCTCAGAGGGTGCAACTGTCAGGCCCAGCGCTCTGGCTTCAACACCACACAGTTCAATGGCTGGTCCAGAAATACATCGACCTGGAGGGAGTGACTCAAGCCAATGCTGGCGTGAAAGTAGTTTTCCATCAGTCATATGCCATCCTGCACCAACGTCTTGATCGGCACATGCCTCAGTTGCATACACCTCATCTCTCCCTGCATCAAATGCAATGTTGATCGTTGTATGACCGGAACATATTTTCGACGTACGGCGTGCAACAACATCAAAACCAGAGATGCCGATGAGCGTTGCTTTGGAAGCCCAGCACAGTGCTTTTGCCGTTGTTACCCCGACCCGGAGGCCAGTGAATGAGCCCGGACCCTTGATGACAGCAATGATGTCCGCATCACGCACATGAAAGCCGGCGTCGTTTGCAACTGAGGTCAGTGTATTCACAAGGCGACGAGCATGGCCACGGGCCTCCCCAAGCGGCTTTTCAACTATTTGTTCTTCATTTTTCGAATACGACATCGCGGCTACTGAGCCAGTGGAAAGGCTTGTGTTGATGGCAAGAATATTCATGCTGACTTTCTCGGTGGCGGGAACGGTCGACCATGCTTGACCGTAGCCCTAGTCCAATCGTACCCTCAGGTATTCTTTTAGTGGCCCCTTCGGGTGTCCGTTCTATGTTTGAGGAATTATTGTCGAGTGAAACGGGCAATCATTAGTGACATCCATGGGAATTTTGAAGCTCTGCAGGCAGTGCTTGCTGATATTGACGAGCACCATGTAGAGTCCATTTATTGTCTCGGTGACATTGTTGGCTATGGTCCAAATCCATGTGAATGCCTTGCAACCGTTCGCGAACGGTGTCAGTTGGTGCTACTGGGAAATCATGATCAAGGTGCATTATTTGATCCTGATGGTTTTAATGTGGGTGCTGAGCGAGCGATTCGTTGGACACGCGAACAATTGGAACGGTGTGATAGGCAGCCAAAGTATTCGAAGGATCGGCTTACCGATTTTCTTGGAGAATTGCCACGTACTCAAAAAGAGGAAAACTTGCTGTTTGTACACGGGTCGCCCAGACGTCCGATTGATGAGTATGTGTTTCCGGAAGACATTTACAACCCATCAAAGATGGAACACCTATTTGAGTTGGTTGATCGATACTGCTTTCAGGGGCATACTCATATTCCTGGTGTGTTCACCCAGGAACCAGATTTCACGGTTCCAATGATCAGAGCTGATGAAATGGAGTGTCAGATTCCTTTACCCAATGGCAAGGCGATGGTGAATGTTGGGTCGGTTGGCCAGCCTCGTGATAGTGACCCTCGAGCATGTTACATCATTCTTGAGGATACTATTGTTCGCTATCGAAGGATTTCTTATCCATTTGCGGAGACTCAAAAGAAAATCCATGCTATTGATGACTTGGATGACTTTCTCGGTGACCGACTTGGGCAGGGCAGGTGATACAGCATTGTGATGCATGGATGGGAATTGTTTTGGTTGGTCTGTCGTACATGTATCAGATGAGCTTTCTGCCAGGTAGCAAATAGCACGTTGATGGAACACATGAAAAATTGACTCGATATACATAAGCTTCTCATTTTGGAGTACCAGTGGAACGACGTTACGCGCTTTTTATTGCAATATCACTTGCCATTGTGCTTGGCAGCCAACTCTTGCAGGTTTATTTGTTTCCTCCACCGCCTGAAATGGAGAATGCTGAGCAAGAGAAACATTCACCTGTTGACGACATTGCTGCATCCACGCCGGATCTTCCAACCGATACTGAGGTCAGTAGTCAAGAAAAAGAAGGACAAAAAGAAGACAGTCTGTCATCTCCAGTCGAAACTGCCCCTCCAGCTGAACGAACCTATCACACGCTGGGATCACTCGATCCAGAGGATCCTCTTGGCATGCTTGTCACATTCACAAGCCGAGGGGCATCAGTGCAACGAATTGAACTGGCAGGAGAGCAGTTTCACGATCAGGATGATCGTTCGGGGTATCTCGGCCATCTGGCTGTCATTGCGGATGGAAATGGATGTCGTGTTGGTGTTGTTGGGCCAGGTACACCAGCCGATGCAGCCGGCATTCGGGCTGGAGATGTCATTGTATCCATTGATAGCCTCGAGATGCTTGATCCACGCATTTTCCATGAGACGCTTGCCAGAACTCGACCGAGACAGGCTATTTCTATTGGCCTGATTCGTGACGGACGTTCGCTTAATGTGGAAGCCAAGTTGACGCGACGTCCACTAGAGGTCGTACGGCCTGAATTTGAAACGCAGCCTGTTGCGGATCCACGAGGGGAACCTTGTGACCCGTTTTCTTTTCGTTTGTCTCTCGAGTCAAGGGATGGTGTCAAGCGAGCAGATACGTTTGAAGAGATTCCTGAACAGGACCTTCAGGAAACAGACTGGGAGATGATCCCTGATAGTGATGGTTCTCATGTGCGTTTTGTTCGTAAACTCTCAGGTGGTCTGACAGTGACGAAAGAGTACTCAGTAATGTCGGCCCAAGACGCGGTTGGTGCTGGACGGTATCGACTCTCGCTTACAGTCGGATTTTCGACAACAGGTCAGTCCAGCAGTGTTGTCTATGCATTGGATGGTCCGACCGGTCTTCCAACCGAAGGCTGGTGGTATGCGGCTCGTGTCTCACGTGGATGGGGGGGGCTTGCCGTTCGCGATGTAGCCATGCGATTCACAGGAGAGCAATCTACGCTTGTTAACAGTTTGAAATTGGCAGATGGTTCTCTCGAACACCCGGCGACTGCCGTTCTTGCAGGAAAGCCACTTTCTTTCGCAGGTGTGGATTCACTTTATTTTGCGTCAGCACTCATTCCAGAGGGAGCCGGTGATTTTTCTCCCAGATTGGATGAGGTGCGACCAATTGTCGCTGGTGCCATTCCTGAGTCATCCCGTCGAAAGTTGGTGGATGTCACGTGTCGGCTTGTGTCTCAGCCCATCCAGGTTGAAATCGATAAGCCGGTTGAGCATCGGTATGCCATTTTTGCTGGTCCTAAGCGGCCCGAACTCCTCAGAGGCTTTGGGGTTCCCGGCGCATCTATGGATGACCTTGTCTATTATGGTTGGTTCGGGTGGGTAGCCCGTCCTCTCATTGCAGTGCTCCATATTATTCATGCCATTGTTGGGAACTATGGCATTGCGATTCTCTTGCTCACAGTGGTTGTTCGTGGGGCAATGTTTCCGATTAGTCGTAAGCAGGCATTGTCTTCACAAAAAATGCAGGTGCTACAACCAGAGATGAAGGCGTTGGCAGAGAAGTATAAAAATGATCCCCAAAAACGAACGCGTGCCACTCAAGAACTCTGGCGCAAGCATGACTACAATCCAATGGGGGGCTGCTTACTTGTTTTTATTCAGATCCCAATATTTATGGGCCTGTATCGATCATTGGCGACTGACGTCGAACTTCGGCAAGCGCCACTATTCAGTTCAATGATTCGTTGGTGTTCCAATCTTGCTGCGCCAGACATGTTTCTCGATTGGACAAACTTTCTTCCAGGTTTTCTGACGGCTCCTGAGGGTTGGCTTGGTCCCTATCTGAACCTGTTTCCGTTGGTCACCATTGGACTTTTTCTCTGGCAGCAGAAACTCTTTATGCCACCAGCTATGGATGAGCAGGCACAGATGCAACAACAGATCATGAAATATATGATGTGGTTTATGGCGCTGATGTTTTTCAAGGTTCCGTGTGGATTGTGTCTCTATTTTGTTGCCTCAAGTCTCTGGGGCATTTGTGAGCGATTGTTGCTTCCGCAGGCGAAGCCGGTGACAGCATCGGTGGCAAGCTCTTCCGGCCCAAGAAAAACAATTGATGCGATTTTCAGTCCTGCATCAAAAAACAAAGAGTCAGTAGGAGTTGCTGACGCAGCAAGACAGAAGCGGCTTTCTCGTAAAAAACGGTGAGCAACGGACTAACAGATGTGATTGTCGCTGCTGCCACGGTGCCAGCCGGGGGAGCACGGTCCATTGTTCGTATGACTGGTGACTGTCTCCAAGACGTACTTGATCATCTTCTTGAGGCTGATCATGACGGATTTCACCAGGATGGAGGGCAGCCCAGAGTCATTCCTGCTCGATTGCATGCTCAAGGACTGGGACGAACCTGGGGTCGTGTGCCACTGGATGTCCTTTTTTGGCCCGGTCCCAGTGGACCGATGGGGGCTCCTCTGGCAGAACTACAACTTCCAGGATCACCTCCACTTGTTGATGCAGTGGTGTCTGAAGTCTGTCGGCTTGGTGGTCGATTAGCACGAGGCGGAGAATTTTCACTGAGATCATTTCTTGCTGGTCGTTTGGACCTTTTGCAAGCGGAGGCGGTGCTGGCGGTCGTCGATGCTCGAACACCGGATGAGCTTTCAAGAGCTCTCGATCGAATGGCTGGAGGTATCGGCCGCTCCTTGGAGGGCGTCAGGCAGCGATTACTTGATCTGCTTGCAGATGTTGAAGCAGCTATCGATTTTGCCGATGAAGCGACTCCCGATGCAGTTCCAAATGCTGATGTGTGGAGTCATCTCGATAGCCATGTTGCAGACGTTGGTGAGTCTCTCGACAGGATCTCTAAGACGCTTGCTTCTCGAAACGCAGGATCTGTCGATGTCCCTCAGGTTGTACTTGTTGGAGAACCAAATATTGGTAAGAGCAGCCTCTTCAATTGTCTGGTGCAAAAGTCAGCTGCCCTTGTTGCAGATGAGGCTGGAACAACTCGAGATTGGCTTACGTGTCAGCTCGAAGATTCTCAAACAGGTGTCGTATGTACCTTGGTCGATCTTGCAGGAATCGGTATGAAGAGTGAGTTTCCCTCAGGAACACCTGCATCCCTTGCAGATGCTTATGCTCGGCAAGAATTGGCTCGTGCTGATGTGGTTGTTGCTTGTTACGATGGTCAATGTGTACGCACGAGCACATGTGACAAGATGCCTTTTCACGAGCCTCATCAACCATGCATTCAGGTTCTGACACGTGCCGATCTCATGTCGAATACGCATGTGCCAGATGATGTTGTTGTAACAAGCAGTCACGATGGCACAGGTGTTGACGAATTAAGGAGCAAAATCACTGCTGTTGTCGCCAGTGTGGCGTTTGATCGCTCCCCAGCGACACTTCGCATGTCTGTCGGGATTAAGGAGGCACAAAAGGCCATTCATGCAGTACGACAGACAATCGAAATGGGACGCAAAAAGGAGGGAATCATTGACGAGGCTGTTCTGGCAGGGTTGTTGCATGAGTCTGTCGATGGAATTAATGCCGTCACGGGACATATGATTGAAACTGATCTTCTTGATCGCATTTTTTCTCGTCACTGTATTGGTAAATAATATATGAAACATACGAGTTCATCTGGTCTTATGAATATGCAATCATCGGTTGTTCAACGCATTGATAATCTGGCCAAAAATAGCAGACGTCACGTTTCGACATCTCTGTCAGAGTGGGCACGGCTGGCTTTGGAGACTGTGCAGAGCGTTGCGTCCGCTGCACCGGACTGGGTGAATGCTGCTGTGCAGATGAAGCAGGCTCATGGTGCATCGCATGAGGACGTTGCAGGTGCTGAAGAATTGGCGACAGGACCGTTGACGACATTGCGACTTCTTTTGCTCTCGGCACATTCTCTTAATGATATTTCAGTGCATGGAGTACCTCGTCTACGAGAGGGGGTGAGAATTGCCCATCAAAACAGTGGCAATGATGCAACAAGTCTTGTGGAGATTGATGTTGTTCCTGCACGGGGCTTATTTGACCCTTTTATCTACCATGGTCATAGCGCAACCGTTCGTTGTACAAATCCTGGAGGACATTCTGCATTCATGGAAAACTGGAGGCAGGAGTGTATGACCAGGCCGCAACGTGGAGGAGTCACACTTGTGCTCGGTGCAGGCAATGTGACAGGGCTCTCTGTTGCTGATGCACTCTGTCAAGTATTCGAATATGGTCGATCAGCGCTCGTAAAACTTCATCCGATGCATGAACCGTTGGCTGATGTTTTGCAGCAGGCAGTTGCACCATTGGTTGATGCCGGGCTCATCTCGTTTGTTGTCGGTGGCAAAGATTTGGCTGAGCAACTCCTCCGCGCAGAGGATATCACACATGTGCACTTGACCGGTGGTCATCAGGCATTCGAATCAGTAGCAGCAAAAACAACAAAACCTCTCACATGTGAGCTTGGCAATGTGACGCCCTGGTTCGTATTGCCAGGCAGGTACACAACAAAACAACTGTATTTTCAGGCAGATCTCATTGCTGCCTCTATTGCAAATAATACATCGTTCAATTGCATTGCTACGAAGTTGGTAGTGACATGCCGTCAATGGGAACAGCGGAATGCTTTTCTTGATCGAATCTCATTTCGTTTGCAAAATCTTCCGCGACGTCCAGCGTGGTTTCCTGGATCTGCTGAAACATGGGAGCAGGCCTCGGGTCAGGTTCTTCCTCACGATGGACTTCTGCCGTGCGTCTTTCGAAAATGTGTCACAGGAGAGAACGATGGTTCCTGGAATGCTCGTGAATGGTTTGTTCCGGTGGCTGATGAGGTGACGTTGGATGCCACGAGCACGGAAGATTTTTGTTTGAAATCGATGGCCCTTGCTCGAAGGCTTCCGGGATCATTGGCTGCAAGTGTTACCGTTCCACAGTTTCTTTCTTCTTGGGACGCTGCTCGAGCGAATTTGCTTCTTGAGCACTTACCGTTTGGTGTGGTCGCACAAAACTGCTGGTCCGCGATTGCGTATTCAATGGGTGCTGTGCCATGGGGAGGCCATTCTGGGGGAACGCGATCGGAACCCAAGAGCGGCATTGGTTTTGTCCATGATCCATTTCTGTTTCCGCTCATCCATAACTCAATCGTCCGTGGGCCACTTGTTTCCAGAATACGACCTCCTTGGTTTCCGTGGCACACTCGAAGCAATTTTATCTTCCATCGCATGGTTGATCTGTATGCTGCTGTTGGAAAAAATCGCAGTGGTGTGATGCCCCTTCTCCGCATGATGCCGTCTGTCCTGCGTGGGTGACGGTGTGCCGCAGTGCAGTTCATACGTTCTAGCGTCGTCGAACAGCACGCTTTCTCGTCACTTTTTCTTTCGACTTCGATGACGAATGCACCGAGTCATCGTCACAAGGCTCAAATTTTTCAGCTTGATCAGTCAACTCATAGAGGAATCGACTCGGACGACACATCTTTGTCTTTCCCCACTTCATTCTCGTAAGGCACAGCGATAACGAGAGTCGTTTTCTAGCTCGGGTGACACCGACGTAACACAACCGGCGTTCCTCATCAACAGCTTGAATTCCTTCATTCAAGGAACGGGCATGTGGCAGGAGTCCCTCTTCCATGCCCACCATCCAGACGCAGTCAAATTCAAGTCCTTTTGCGGCATGGAGTGTCATGAGTCGGAGTTTGTTTCCTTTTCCCTTGTCCTGATCACTCTCGAGCCGTTCTGCCTCCGTGATTTCGAGAATAAGGTCATCTAAAAATTGTCTGGCAAGTTGAACAAAGTCATTGCAGTTCTTGGCAATACGATGTGTTTTTTCATGCTGAGCTAATGCATTCACGACCTCTTCTACGCAAAGCCAACGGGCCTCCGCTTCATTTAGGTCATCTTCATAGATTCGTTCAAGATATTTTTGGTAACCTGTTTGAGCTAAGGCGATTCGCAGCGTCTCGGCTGCACCAACTGTTGCAGCGCGATCTCGAAGGGCCACAAGTTGTTCAAGCGAATGTGCTCCTCCCATTGCTGCACGAGTCAGTTCATTATTTTGGCTTGCGTGCTTTAATTCCTGCCAAAGGCTCCGCCCGCCAATCGAAGCAGCAGTTCGACATTTTTCAATCGTGTGACTACTCAGTCCACGTGGTGGTACATTGGCAATTCGGGATAAGGCCATGTCATCATCAGGGTCGATAATAAGTCTCAAAAAGGCAAGGGTGTCCTTGACCTCACGTCTATCAAAAAATGAACGGCTCCCGATTAACTCGTAAGGGATATCTCGCCGCCTCAGTTCTTGTTCGAAGACTCGTGTTTGCTCGCCAGTTCTCACAAGGATTGCTGTCTCAGCAGGGATCGTTGCCCCTTCGCGCAGCAAACTTTCAACCTCACTGACAACATCTTGCGCTTCGTTTACTTCGTCTTGTGCTTGATTGATTGTAGGAGGAACTCCTGCTGGAGACTTCGCCACGAGTGTTTTGCCATGGCGTTTGGAGTTGTGAGTAATAAGTGCATTGGCTGCCTTGATGATTTCTGGTGTTGAGCGGTAGTTTTCCTCAAGGCGTACAACAGTGGCATCTGGCCAACGATGCGCAAAGTCAAGAATGTGATGGATCTGAGCTCCCCGCCATGCGTAAATGGATTGGTCATCATCTCCAACGACACAAAGACTTTGATGATCACGCGCTAAAGCCATTAAGATACGTTCTTGTATGCCACTCGTATCTTGGTATTCATCAACAAGGATGTGGTCAAATCGACTTGATTCCGTCTGGCGGATGTCCTCGTGCGTTGTAAATAATTCATCAGCAGCGATAAGAAGGTCATCAAAGTCCATGGCTCCGACAGCTCGGAGTGCTTCCTGATAACGACGGTATCCAGCAGCTGCCAGTTCCCATGATTCATCCGCATCTGCTGAAAGATTCGAGGAAGCATCAGCTGGACGAACACCAACACTTTTCCAACGACTGACGCGTTGCAGAAGATCAGCTGGTCGCAGAGACGCGTCTGGCACTCTCAGGTCCTTGAGTACCTTTCGGGCAGTACCTTCCTGATCACCCCTGTCAATAATAATAAATCGCTCCGGATATCCTAAACGCGAAGCATGTCGACGAAGGATGCGAACGCACAGTGAGTGAATCGTAGAGATTTCTGGTTTTGGTCCATCTTTCTTGCGTTTCAACAGTTGATTGGCTCGGCTGAGCATTTCCCGCGCGGCGCGGTTGGTGAAGGTGACCGCAAGAATTCGAGTGGGGCAGGTCCCTCGTTGCACGAGCTGTGCGATTCGGGAAATAACCACACGGGTTTTTCCCGTTCCTGCTCCCGCCAGCACTAAAAGGGGCCCTGTTGGCGCAGAAACAGCTTTTAATTGGGCTGCGTTCAGGTTTGGGGAAACGTTCTTGTTCATGCTTTATTTGTGACCAAATGTAGCACACGGCACAACCGGGTTGACTTTGCGGTG
The DNA here is from genome assembly GCA_902629495.1 of Planctomycetaceae bacterium. The sequence continues at coordinate 19,916 of CACORA010000009.1, read as the reverse complement.
GAAGAACGATTCTATTCCAGTCTGGCTTTTCACGAAGGAGATACATACCCGATGGATCCAAAGATTGATCCGGACAATGCGCTTGTTGAAAAACTACTTGATTTCATGGATCGATTACGTCCTCATGCAAATGCTATTTTGCTGGGAGTGGGCGGAGTAGCGGTTCTGCTTGTTGCCTGGATGCTTATTTCAAACCAGACATCAGCAGGGCGGTCACAGAGCTGGGACGCATTTCTCGATGCTATCGCGAGTGACAGTCAGCCTCTTCTTGTTGATTCGCTCAACGATGTTATTTTTCGGTATCCTGGAACGTCAGCATCTCAGTGGTCAGAGGTGATTTTAGCTGATTTTGCTGTGAACGAAGGAACAGATCTTCTTTTTTCAAATAAGGAGGAAGGCCGCGCGCGATTGCAGTCAGCTGTGGATGGATATTCATCGGTGTTGGCTTCGCGTCCTCAAGGTCTTTTGGCAACACGAGCCACGTTTGGTCTGGCAAAAGCGAGAGAAAGTCTTGGTCAGTTCGAGGATGCTCGTCGAGGGTATGAGGTGGTATCCACTGAAAGTACAAACAGTGGCTTTTCTCGGTTGGCAAAGACTCGAGCGACTGACCTTACCCTGAAGGGAACGCAGCAGTGGTACGATTGGTTTTCAGCTCAGTCATTTGTGACGTCTGTTGAGGGAGCTGAAAACTCTGAAGACGCCGCTTTAGATAATCCGCAAACCGGTGTTTCGGTCAAGGACGAAGGAGCTGCCAAGGACGAAGGGGCTGCCAAGGACGAAGGGGCTGCCAAGGACGAAGGGGCTGCCGAAGCCAGTGCCAAATCACGCGAACCCTGATGAGTGGGCTACTGGCGAAGTGGTGACGTTTGTGGTTGATTCACAAGACGTGGGCATTCGTTTAGATAAATTTCTTGCAACACGTTTCTCCAACAGAAGTCGCTCATATCTTTCCCGTGCTATCGATAAAGGTGGAGTTCGCATTGATGGTGTTCAGGCCCGTGCTTCAACCAAACTAAAGCATGGATCGACGATTCGTTTTACCGTGCCAGAACCCCCCCGAGCAGGGCCTGAGGCCGAAGACATCCCGCTCGAATTTCTGTTCAAGGATGACTGGCTAGCGGTCGTCAATAAGCCAGCGGGAATGGTCGTGCATCCTGCGAAAGGGAATTGGAAAGGTACTCTTGCCAGTGCCCTGAAATGGCATCTTGAAAGAGATGTTGGCTCAGCAACAGTTGGTTTATCAACGACTGGAGGTGCTACTCGGCCAGGTATCGTTCACCGATTAGATCGGGATACAAGTGGTGTGATTGTCGTTGCAAGAAATGAAGAAGCACATCATGCGATTGCCAAACAATTTGAGCAAAGGACGACCAAAAAAACATATTTGGCGATTACTCAAGGATGTCCACAGCTCGATCGTGATGAAATTAATTTGCCAATTGGAATTCATCCGTATCAACGAGAAAAAATGGCTGTGCGTCGAGATCACTCAACCAGTCGTGAAGCAGTAACTCGTTTTGAGGTTCTTGAACGTTTTTCTGGTGCAGCGATTGTTAAGGTGACGCCACGTACTGGTCGAACACATCAGATTCGGGTTCATATGGCAGCAATTGGTTGTCCAGTACTGTGTGATAGTTTGTACTCAGGTCGCACGGTTCTTGAACCTTCTTTTTTGGGCTTGTCCCCAAACTCAAAGGGGGAAGCAACGCCCCTACTCAGCCGTCAGGCACTTCATGCCTCTGCCCTTGAGATCATACACCCACACACACAGGAATCCGTCGCCTTCAATGCCCCCATGCCTGCCGATATGGATCGAGTGCTTAAGGCGTTGCGGGGCCTGTAAATGTTCCAGGATCATCCTCGGTGTCTTCTTGGATCAGTGGAAACTCGAGAACAAAGGAACTTCCCTTTCCCGGCATGCTTTCAGCTGTGATGTCACCTCCGTGTTCCCGAAGAATTTTACGGCTGACCGTAAGCCCGAGGCCAGTGCCCTTCGCACCCTTTGTGGAAACAAAGAGGTCAAAAATATTGGCAAGGGTTTCAGCATCCATTCCCGAGCCATTGTCAGATATACTAAGTCGCACCTTCTTTGCTGATTCATCGCATTGCAGCGTTAGGGAAATGGATGGATCGCTGCAATCCTCAACCGCATCGAGAGCATTTGAGACGACATTGAGTACCGCCCGTGACATTGCCTCGGGGTCAAAAATGAGTTGTGGGAGATCCTCGGGTTTCTCCCACTGTACGGTTACACATCCTTCTTCAATTCGTTGCTGAACAGTCTCAAGAATGTCATCAATCAACGACACAAAATTTGTCGGAACGGGATCAGGTTCACGCTCTTTGCTGAAGGAGAGCATGTCCATGACAAGTGATGAGATTTTATTCTGATTGCGACGAACAATATCCCATCCTTTATGAAGCACCGGGACGTCTTCATTTTCAAGGCCCATTTCAACAAGGTAACTTCCTCCCCGTATGCCCTGCAAAATATTCTTGATATGGTGTGAGAGCGTCGCGATCGTCTGTCCAATGGCAGCCAGTCTTTCAGATTGTACCATTGCGGAATAGTATGTCGTATCTTCAACAGCCATAGCAGCCTGGTGTCCTATGGCGATCATGAGTTTGAGGTGCTCATCGCTGAATCGACGCTTGCGTGATTCCATCGCCTCTGCAAGTGGAACCATGGTATCGACATAAATGACTCCAACAGTGTCATACCGTCCCTGAAGGGGTACGCAAATTGCCTCACGCACTCCTGTGCGGACGATACTATGGCCAGAGGCAAAACGGTCATCGTCTTGCGCATCACTTGTCAGAACCCCTTCACGTTTTTCTAAAACATAGTCAAGTATTGTTCTGCTAATTGCCATCGATGTTGTGGCATTCCCTTTACGATCACGGTGGGCTTTTGTTTTGAGTTCTCGGGTCTCTGTGTCAAAGAGCATGACACACCCACGATCAGCAGTTACCCACTCAAAGACAAGTTCAAGAATGCGGCCGAGTAGCTCATCGATATCCAGGGTGTGACTTGCGGCCAGAGCTGTTCGATACATAACCTGAACATTACTACGGGCTCGAGCCAGCCAGTCATGATGAGCACTCATGGGTGTGAAGTCGGCATCTATTTCAGCGTTACCCATTGAACGTACAATGCGTGAATTGTCAGATGTGCCTTGATGCGCTACGACACTCACCATGCGAAGTGATGACTCATCAGAGCCATCGATGACATACGCGAGCACTGTGCTGCCAACCTGAACTCGATCACCAGTCGCAAGTTCTGCTCGTTCAATACGGCTGTTATTGACAAATGTTCCGTTCGAACTTTTTAGATCAGTGATGACCAATATGTCGTCAACACGTCGTATCTCAGCGTGTCGTCTTGATACTTCACTGTCGTTGAGTTGAACAAGGTTCCCCGATTCGCGTCCGATGCTCAAAGGCTCTTTGAGTGAGTTGAGGTCATAGCGATCGCCAGAATCATGGCCTTTAATGACAAGCAGTGACGGCACTCAATATCTCCGGAAAACACTCTAGGGCTGTACTTCTTACACCTGTGTATTCTGTCTTTGATGACCTCGACCGAAAAGAGGCTTCTCTTTGGAGCGTGTTGTGTAGAATAATTTTTGTTTGAAGCCCAAAGGAATATTCATAGATATGTTTTGCTCCGCTGCCGTCCGTCTTCCGGTTTTTCGTTCCGTGATATGGATTACCGCATCAATGCTCTTCTGTTTGAGTGTGGTGTATGGGAAAGCTCCAAGCGTTGCTTCGGATCAGGAAGGGCGAATTCAGCGATTTCGTGAGTCTGTTGGATGGCTTGCAGCTCCTGAACGTGAAGGACGCGGGCCTGGCACAGATGGAATCAGGCAGACCTCTGAATGGATTGCAGAGCAATTCCAAAGGCTTGGCCTTGAGTCAAAGATTGGAAAAGTCGATAGCTTTCAGCCCTTTATGATGACTCTTGAGGCGAAGTTGGGTGATGCACAAAAGAATCAGGTCAGCATTCTTGGTCCCCAGCGTGATGATGGTACAAGAACAACTATTGAGCTTGAGTTTGGTAAGGATTTTACCCCACTGGCTGTCGGTGGGTCAGGAGACTTCGATCTTCCATTAGTATTCGCAGGATTTGGTATCACTGCTCGTGCAGAGAAGTATGATGACTACGCACCTCTTGCGTCACATCCTCCTCATGCAAGTCTTGCAAAAGGGGCTGCTGTGATTGTTGTCCGGCAAGAGCCTCAAAAAGATAATCCACACAGTGTATTCGAAGGAAATCAGGCCTCACGGTACGCTGCTCTTGTTCGGAAGGTTGCAAATGCTTCAGAGCATGAAGCCGGGGGAGTCATTTTTTGTAACGACACCGGTTCGGAAGACACGTTGATGAAATTTACGAGAGCTGGGGATGGGTCTGCGAAACGCACTATCCCAATTCTGCACATTCGCCGTGAGATCATCAATCGTGTGATTAAAGAATCGCTTGGTCGTAATCTTAACGCTATTGAAAAGACCATCGATGAAACATTTTTACCCCAAAGTGAGGTTCTACGGGGTTGGCGAATTCAAGGCTCCACGAGTATTGAACGGACGGAGACTCAGTCGGAGAATGTGCTTGCTATGTTACCCGGGGTCGGAAGGCCGGCATCGGGTGATTTCCCCAAAATTAATCCTCGTGAAACAATTATTCTGGGAGCGCATTTTGATCACCTCGGGTATGGAGGCAAAAACTCTGCTGCCCCTGGTGAAAAAGCAATTCATCACGGAGCTGACGATAATGCAAGTGGGACAGCGATGTTGATCGAGGTTGCTAGTATCCTCAAGCGTCAAAGTCCATTTCCGCGTAGTATCGTTTTCATAGCCTTTTCGGGTGAAGAACGTGGCCTTCTTGGGAGTGCGCACTACACGGCAAATGCGGCGGTGCCACTTGTTGATACCGTTGCGATGGTGAATCTCGACATGGTTGGGCGCCTCAATGAGAACAAACTTATTATCCATGGCACTGGGACAGGAAACGGGTTTGACGCATTAGTTGATCGGTTGGTGGAAGCCCATGGTTTTGATGTTGCAAAAGAGCCGGGAGGTTTTGGTCCGAGTGATCACTCGAGTTTTTACGCAAAGAAGATACCGGTATTACATATGTTTACAGGGTCTCATACTGATTACCATCGTCCCACAGATACGCCTGAAAAGATCGAATATGAGGGTATGGCTCGCATTGCTGGCCTTGTGGCCGAGGCAGTGGCGGAACTTGCCGAGGTGTCACCAAGGCCGTCCTACATTGAGGTTGCATCACGGCAGTTCGCGGGTGGTGGAGGAGATCGTCCATACTTCGGGAGTATCCCCGATTTTGGAAAGCCCGGTGGCGGGTATGCTATTACCGGTGTCGCAAAAGATTCTCCGGCAGCAAAGGGCGGTCTGAAAGGTGGAGATGTCATTGTTCGTCTCGGTGACAGTGCCATCACAGGGCTTGAAGATTTCGATAGTGCTCTCCGTAAGCATAAGGCAGATGAGTTGGTTGACGTGGTTGTTCAGCGAGGAGGTCAAGAAGTGCGTCTTCGTGTAACACTCGGAAAACCAAAGTAGTCGTAGTGTGGCATCGTACGAGAGCGTGAAGCGTTGGTGTGGCCTGCTTGCTTTTCCTTCGTTCCAGCCAGCGGTGAGGCAAATCAGTAAAATACGATCAGAATTTTCGTTTTCTTGCTGAAATCAGTCTTTTTTTGGCATTGAGCTAGCGTGGCAAGATTGCAATGATCCCCGTCGAATTGAGCCTCGGTCACTGTTGGAGTGATGGTGCTCAATGGTCGTCCATACGCCATGCAAGGAGTGCTTCTCGTGAAAAGGCAGTTTTTTGGCATCATGTGTTTTGTCATTGGGGTAGCCATATCGGTTCCCGTGTTCGCTCAGGCTCCTGTCCAGCCTGCTGGTCCTGCCACGCATGTGGCTGTGGTCGATATTGGGTACATATTTAAGAACCATGCACGATTTAAGTCTGCTATGGATCAGATGAAAGATGAAGTCATGACGGCTGAAAACGGCCTGAAGGCTGAGCGAGATCGAATCAACGGTTTGATGGAGCAGCTAAAGGGATTCAATGTCGGTACGGCAGAATATAAGCGACTTGAGGCTGAAATTGCGAAGGCTCAGGGTGACTTTAATGTGAACGCTCAGTTGCAGAAAAAGGATTTCATGGAGCGAGAGGCGCGAGTGTACAAGCAGGTGTACGACGAAGTCGAAAAGGCTGTGGCTCAATTTGCCAAAGAGCATCGTATTGCTGTAGTCCATCGTTTTGATGGAGAGCCTGTTGATTCAGCTGATCGAAACCAGATCATGCGGGGCATCACGAAGCCTATTGTGTACTATGAGCCAGGTATCGATATCACTCCAGACATCCTCAAAATGCTCAACGGAACGCCTGTGGCAGGAGCCGCGCAGCAGCCTCCGGTGAGATAGGAATGAATGGGTTTGTGGGTGGCCAGATCGCACTGTTTTGGTCGCCGTAGCCGGATGTGTGCCGGATTCAAATTGTTTGTTCTGTCGGCGGCGAGCTTTGCACAATGCCAGAAACTTTAGTTGTACGACCTCAGCATACGCTTCGCCAAACGGCAGAAGTTTCTGGGGTTGGCTATTGGAGTGGTCGCCCCAATCGGGTTGAGTTGCGTCCGTCGTCCATTGGTTCGGGTGTTGTGTTTGTTCGGGATGATTTGCCGGTTCCCGTTCGGATTCCAGCCTCGGTGGAGTACCGAGTCGATGCAGCTACTCGGACGAATCTGTCTGTTGCAGGGGTTGGTGTTCAGATGGTGGAGCATGTGTTGAGTGCTCTTTCTGGTCTGAATGTTGATTGTTGTGAAGTGCATGTAACGGCTGAAGAATTGCCGGGGCTTGACGGATCATCTCGTGCATTTGTTGATGCGATTGACGAAGTGGGGCTTGAGGAGCTAGGGGCCCCTGTTGTGCCGCTTGTTGTGTCACGGGTCATTCGTCTTGGTGATGATATAAGTTGGATAGAGGTTGGGCCGCCGCAATTCCCGGGTCTCTCGGTTGAATATGAACTTGACTATGGTCACGTAGCGATTGGCAGGCAAAGCATGCGTGTTGATGTCACGCCTGATGCGTACCGAGATCAGTTGTCGTCGGCCCGTACATTTCTTCCCGTTGAGGAGGCGGATCGTCTGCAGGCTAGCGGTCGTGGTTTGTCGGTGGGGCATCGAGATCTGCTTGTTTTTGGCCCGTCTGGTCCAATTGGTAATACGTTGCGGTGGGATGATGAATGTGTGCGTCATAAGGTGCTTGATGTTGTTGGTGATCTGTCGCTTGTTGGGCGGCCTGTCTATGCATCAGTACGAGCCTGTCGTAGTGGCCACAAATTAAATGCGGAAATGGTGGCACGCTTAATTGCCGAGGAATATGGTGGTATCAACGTCTCGGGGGTTGGGGGTGCTGGGCAATGTCAGTAACGATTCATCCCGCAGTCGTGGTTCAAGAAGGTGTATGTCTGTCTGAGGGCATGCCAGATCGGCATCGGTGTATCAAGAGTGTTGGGGTGCAGCGGGGCAGATTTTTGCAGGTGGTAATCGGCGCAATGAGTGAATCCTGTCGCTTGCTTTTTCGCGCAAAAGTTGGTGTTGATTCGGTGAGAGAGGTTCTTGCTTCTCGGGAAATGCTCATGCCAGATGTTGGGCGTCTTCTTGGGTTTGTGAGCCGTCAGCAGAGTGGGTGGCATGTGAGAAGTCGTGAGCAACGGAGGGCAGCATGAGTCGTATTCGAATTGGAGTAGTTGGGTGTGGTCATTTGGGTGCAATACATGCACGATTGCTTTCGTCGCGGTCTGATGTTGAGCTCGTGGGTGTTGTTGATCCTTGCGAAGGCCCGAGAGGTGCAGTTGCCAAATCGCTTTGTTGTGAAGGTTTTGCGAGTCCAGAAGATCTCATCGGAAAGGTTGACGCTGCGGTCGTAGCAGCACCAACAGGGTTGCATGCACCGATTTCAATTCCATTGTTGGAAAGTGGTGTCGATTTGCTCGTTGAAAAGCCTTTGGCATCGACGGTTGAAGATGCTCGAGCAATTGTTATCGCTGCTCGACGGTATGGTCGGACGGTTGCGGTAGGTCATGTGGAGCGATTTAACCCCGCATGGAAGTTAGCGATGGATCACGTTGGAAAGCTGGTTGCTATTCAGGCGCACCGTCAAGCACCGTTCACCTTTCGTTCGATGGATGTGGGTGTCGTGCTCGACCTGATGATTCATGACATTGATCTTGTTCTTTCTCTTGAGCCGGGGCGATTGGAGAGTGTTGAGGCGCAAGGGTTCGTGGCAACAGGGGGACATGAGGATTTGGTTCGGGCTCGGTTGTCGTTCTCGTCAGGAATCATTGCAGATTTATTTGCCTCACGGATACATCCCGCAGTCCGTCGTTCTCTTTCACTCGTTTCGACAGGCAGCATTGTTGATGTCGACTTCAATGAAAAAACAGTGACAACAATGACTCCCTCATCCTGCGTTCGGGATGGGAGTTTTGTGGCAAGTGACATTCCGGTGGAACAGCGTCAGGCGATGAAAGACTCTTTTTTTTCTGAGATTCTTCCGACCCGCACTGAAACGGCGGTAGAGGCAAATGCAATTGCCTGTGAGCATGAGAATTTCCTTGAGAGTATTCAAACCGGTCAGGCTCCAGTGGTGCCAGCATCTGGTGGGGCTGCAGCCATTGAAATTGCTGGACGAGTGCTCGATGCTCTAGCTAAATCGCAGTTTGGTGCTTCGCAGGGGCCGGCGGTCGTGCCAATCGCCAGTGAATCGGTGGTTCATTCATTCTTAAAGCACCGTAAAACCGGTTGATTATCTGCATTGAGTCAGGCTAACTTAACTTCAATCCGGCCATCCAGTGTGCCGATAAAGTAAGGTAGGATGGAAACAAGGCGGAGTGTTTTCAGCATGGTGTATCGTGCAGTCATAAGTGTGAGCCTTTCGCTCCTTCTCTTGGGCGGTGTTGCTGATGCAAGCGCTCCGCGTCGAAGTGAAGTTCCTCCGGTGGTGTTCGAAGGCTTTGGTCTTGAAGGCTTCAGCGGATCAGGCTCCATTGCTGGTCTTATGCGTCGCTCAATGTCTGCAAAACCGCCGGAAGCAATACCGTTTGATGTGAAGGTCCGAGGACCTTCTGGCAAATCCGGTTCTACGCAACCACTTACAACTGAATTACATAGTCGAATTCGTGATCTCGACGTCAGTGCCGGCGTTATAACGACTCCCGATGTTATTCAGGATGGACTTACCAGATGGGTTGGAGGGCTGCGGTTTGAATCTGAGCACGTTGATGGTCGTGAAGTGATCGAATTTCGTACGTTCCTGCTCAGTACAGATGTCAAAGATGTTGTTCGCATTCAGGTTGGACCTCGTATTGAGCGTCGTTTGCGTCGTGGAGCCATACTCTTTTTCGATGGTAAAGCAGAAGCGCAAGCGAAGCAGTCTGCTGAAACAGGTATTTGGTCGCTCCCGGGAGGGAACACACGGGACACAATGGTTGGTGTAACAGCACGGACTGGAATCAGACGCTAGCCGGCCTTCGGAAAAAGTAATACATGGGTTTGTTCAACGGTTTATCCGCGTGAATGATCCGTCTTTTGGACCATCATAATCCTGGTTTGAGTTCGCCCAGGTGTTCCTGCTAGCAGATTAGATTCAAAAGGTTATGCCAGGTCTCTGTCCTGAAATAACACCAGCGCGATGAGAAGTGCAACTGTTACGTAGAGCCCAGCATAGAGGGAAGCCCATCCAAGATAATCCCAGGGAACAGCAACACCCCCAACAACTGCTGCTTCAATCGTGAAATGCTCAAGCACGGGCAAAAGTGTTGCAAACAATTGGCCAACAAATCGGACGATTGCAAATTTTCCAACGCTTGATTGGACGATCAGAGGCACCAAGTGTCCCAAAGCATAAATCATGAAACAGATGATCAGGTTCGGAACCATGCTCAGACGCGTGGAGACGGCAAGGCTTACGGCAGCCAGAAGAATGGTCTCAAGAAAAGAAAGCACCAAACCTGGAACGACGGTTATCATTTCATTGGCACAATCGATCCATATGGGATCGGTCTTCGAACTCTCACGAGCATCATAGATAACTTTAAGGCTGGTCGTGGAAAGAAGAACACTCCCAAGAATGAGAAAAACAAGTGATGCGACCATGACAAGTCCAGCATATTTGCCGATGACAAATTGCCAACGCTTGACTGGTTTTGACAAAACAGTCATGGCGGTTCGTCCTTCAATCTCCTCAGAGACAGCAACACTTGCTGTCCAAACGACCACTAGCAAGGAGAGGACCTTGATGAGTGTCAGGCCACTGTCTTTCAGCATCTTTACGTCTTCACCAAATGTGTTGTATGGGATGACGATAAAGGCCACGAGTAACACTGCGCCTGCAATAAGGGCGACAGAGAAAATTGGCTGACCGAGCGCCTCTTTTGCGGTGGCTGAAGCGATCGCAGCGACCCTGCGAGGAATCAACCGGAACAACATGTACACAATGGCAATGGCAAGAAATACAATTGCAGAGATTGGGAATAATGCAACTTGAGTGTGTTCAGGCGCAACGCTCCATAGGACGGTGAGTGGGACTGCCGCATCCGATTGATTGGTTGCCTCAAGTTGGGCACGTTGGCCGAGGAATGGATTTGTTTCGCCCGAGGAACGTTCCCAGGTCCACGGCGTGTCAGCCACTAAATCAATATCTGGTGCCTTCGTTAAAGCAAATCCTTCAATGGCTTGTTGCGTGCGAACAACAAGTGAATCAGAACTTTCCAGCGTGAGCGATTGAAGTTCCTGTGGGCGCAGGTCAAGTGGAATGGATTGAAGTTTTGCGTTTGGTTGTATTGTGATGGTCTTGGATACTTCACCTCCCGTTACCAAACGAACTAATGAACGAGACATAGATGGTAACGGAACGAGAGGAGTAAACGCGATGGCAACTGCTGAGAGCGCTACGAGGAGCCAGACGTAGGGGCCGAGGAAACCGTCTTGAAGGCTGCTCTTCGCTTCAAGTGCAAGTCTTGGATTGCATGCTCGCATAATACCCCAAATGACAATCATGCTCACGATTGCAACACATGCACCAGCACCAAGAAGCCAAAGTGACGGAAGGGCCGTAAGCCAACGATTGGCAAAGATTGGAGAAATTGGCAGCACAACAACATTCCTATAAAAGAGAATCAAACACCCATATATCCTATTCTGGCTTCATTGAGGACAAAATGGAAGCGGTCTCTGGTCCGGCAAGGACAGTGCTCGCGTGACCATCGAGGGGCCAGCGTCGCAAGACGTCGTGGATTCCCTCCAGAGAAACCGATTCGACAATGCTAAGATCATCAGCAATTGATCGATAAATCTGTTCATGTGCCCATTCAAGCCCGATTGCAAAAAGCCTACGCCGCGGCCGTTCACCTGCAAGCACAACTCGACTCGATAATTTATTTCTCGCCCGTTCCCACTCGTCCTCACGAATGCCATGAGTGGCTGCCTCCCGATAAAGTTCAAGGATGCGCAGGAGAATCTTTTCAGTAGCATCGGCCGCACATGAAATTTGAGTAGCAAACACACCAGCATCAAGAAAATCATAATGCTGAAGAGAAGCATGTTCTGCAAAGCCAGAATCAACAAGATCCCAATACAAACGGCTGCCAGAATCATCTCCGAGCACAAGTGATAGCATCTTCGCCGCCCAGCGTTCTTCATCAGCAGCAGATGGTCCTGCGGTCATGCGAATAACATATTCAAGTGAGGCTGAATCACGCACGATCGCTTCGGTTGAAGAATGCGTTACTGCGGGTGGCGATTGGCGGCGTTCGGGCAACGAGACTCGTTCCCATGTTCCACATAGTTGTTTTGCAGACTCGACAAGATTTGGGAAATCAACAACACCACTTGCTGCTAAGACAATATTTTCCGGTGTGTAGCGCATGCGATGATATTCCCGCATGCGTTCAACAGGCAGTGCCTCAATGGTGTCAACACTTCCCAACACACTCCGAGCTAGAGGATGGTTCCCAAAGAATGAGGCACGACATCGATCATCAGCTCCAAAAGGAGGTTGGTCATCATACATGCGAATTTCTTCAAGGATGACGAGTTTTTCTGTGTCGAAGTCTTCTTTCCGAAGCGCGGGGCGCATCATTTTGCCTAATAAACTTACTGCTTGCTGTTGTTGATCAGGAAGCACGGCTGCGTAGTACACCGTGTCTTCTTCACTCGTGAAGGCATTTGCACTTGCACCCATCCAGTCAAACTGACGATTGATATCATCTGCTGAGAGGTCTTTTGTGCCTTTGAACGTCATGTGTTCGAGGAAATGGCTTACCCCGGCGAGGTCGTCGGATTCATCTCTGGCACCGGCACCAACAAAAAAACCAATACTGGTAGAAACGGCAGCATCCGAGGTTTCTGCGATGACCTCGAGTCCATTGTCGAGTGTTTCACGGTGAAATTGCATCGGGTACCTCCAGTGGTGTATTTCCCAATGAAACAACAGTCAAATCTGTCATCGGATGTGTCGCCAGGTGCCTTTCAATTGATTCAATCGACAGGTCGTCAAGCCGTCTTAATTCCTCTTCGAGTGTTCGGAGATGGCCAAGGTGATACCACTGTCGTGCATTCCCTCCAGCACGAGCAGCACTTGATTCCTGCTGCATGACAAGACCACTTTTGACTCGAGACTTGACGCGATCCAACTCAGACTTTTCGATCGAACCTGGTAGCCGTGCAATTTCCTCAAGCATAACATCAAGTGTTTCTTGGGCTCGAGCAGCTGTCGTGCCGGCATAGCAGATAGCCGAAGCAAAGTCTCGATGCGTTTGATATCCGGCTGATACGCTATAACAGAGACCTCGTCGCTCACGAACTTCAGTAAAAAGCCGAGAGCTTGACCCTCCGCCAAGAATTGCAAGAGCGGCCGTGATTTCATATGACGCATCATTGCGATACGGTGGAACCGACCAAGCAAGTGCAATGTGTGTCTGCTGAGAGTCGTGTGGAATATGTTGAATTCGAGTTCCACGTTCTTGGGTATCTATAGTCGCTTGCTGTTTGGTAGACCAATGACCAAACAGATCCTCAATTTGTTGAATAAGCTTTTCCCACTCAATGCAGCCGGCTGCTGCGATAATTGTTCCAGAAGGACAGACGTGTTGATTCACAAAGGATCGTACGTCTGCAATAGACAAGTTTTCGACATCTGCCGACATGCCTTCCGGAGACTGTCCCCATGGTGCGGGAAACATCAGTTTTCGCAAAGCTGAAATCACACGATGAGAAGGATCGTCTTCCATGCCGGCAAGGGTTTGAAGGACAACCTGCCGTGCTTTTTCGAGTTCTTTTGGGTCTAGAAGAGGGTGTTGCAAAATGTCAGCGTAAATAGGGAGAGCTGTTGCGAGCTGTTTTGCGACCATCCCTCCGGAGAAACTGGCGTGGCTTGTTGTGACACCCTGAGACCACTGGACGCCGGCTCCCTCGAGGTCGTCCACAATGCGGCGACCATTCCGATCACCAGCTCCTCGAAGCATCATTTCTCCAGTGAGTGTTGCTAAACCAGAGCACCCACTGGGGTCGTGTACTGCACCAGCTGGAGTATGAAAAGCAACAGCGACAGACTCGAGGCCGGGCAGACACTCAGCAAGAAGTATGATGCCATTATTAAGGGTTGCGTGGTGAACTGTCTGTTTTGACATTGGGCTGAATGTTCTTTTTCATTCAAATATAATGGTGAGACGGTTTAAAAAATAGCCGGCTCGGCCATCCCAGCCAGTTCAACTGAGGTATTCTTGGTCTTGAGATCTTTTGGATTCTTTATTGTTTTATACACAGTCTTATAGCGATGAAAGCCAAGACGTTTGTAGAGCTGGACCGCTCGTGAATTGTCAGATGTGACTTCCAGCGAGCCTCTCGTGATCGAATGCTGTTGAAGTCCAGCCATTGCCTGTTGAATGAGCGATGTCCCGAGACCAATTCCACGATGACTTGGGATTACGCCAATATTTTGAATCGTCCCAACATCCTCAGAAGAGCGAATCGTTTGAATTGTTCCGCACCATATCAACCCTTGAGGGCTCTGGTCCCATGCAATGAGCCATGTAGCTGATGATAGAAAGCCAACTTTGTTTCGTATTTCGCGCATGAGTCGACGACACCCATCAAGGTTGCCAAGACATGGGAACACGACCGCATCAATTTCATCACGAAAGCATCGATACTTTGTGCGAGCATGCTCATCTAAAAGCGAGTCATTCCACTCCACAAATCGATAGCCGGGTGGCAACGTGGCGGGGTGAGACGCCACTGGATTGCAGCGAAGGTCGACTTCCATGCGAAATCGCTTGTAGTACGTCGAACCCATCCGTTCAGCCTCCGCGGGTGTATGGAACTTCTCTGAAAATAAGAATGCCTTCTTTTTTGGTCAACTCACGGGTTATTTTTTTATTTTTGCCCTTTTTTTGGCCTGCTCCCTTTGCCCAATTGCATAAAAGGAACGAAAAACCCTAAGATTTTGAGGAGTCAAAAAATGAGTTTTGGTTGTTCAAAAATTAGCAAATGCTCCGTTTTCCGTTTGATTTTGTCATTCTCGCTTGTTTTTGCGTGGTGGGAGCCGAATGCTGCTTGGGGTGTTGAGCGTCCAAATGTCGTTGCCACTACAACGGTAGTGGCAGATCTGGTTCATCAGATTGCTGGCAATCGTGTTGAGATTGATTGTCTGATGGGCCCAGGAATTGACCCACATTCTTTCAAGGCAACACCTCGGGATGCCGATCGCCTGGCACGTGCTGATATTGTTTTCGCATCTGGGCTTCATTTGGAGGGAAAGCTTTCAGTACTGCTAGATCGTCTTGCCCGTCGAACACAAGTTGTTCAGGTGACAGACTCGTTGCCAAAAGAAAAGCTTATTCGGGTCACAAAAAGTCTATATGACCCGCATGTTTGGTTTGATCCCATTCTCTGGTCGGAGTGCACGAAAAAGGTAGTCGTTTCTCTTGGCAGAATTGATCCTTCTGGATCGACGCAATTTGCGGATATGGGAGCGGACTATTGTCAACGTCTAGAAACGCTTGATCAGCAGATTCGTGAAAAACTTTCCACCATTGATCCAACGCATAAAGTCATGGTTACATCGCACGATGCATTTCGTTATTTCGGTCGTGCCTATGGCATTGAGGTTGTTGGTATACAGGGAACCAGTACAGAGAGTGAAACTGGCTTACACGATATTAATCGACTTGTCGATTTGGTTGTAACCCGTCGTATACCAGCAGTTTTTGTTGAAACAAGTGTTGCTGATCGAAATATGACCGCACTCCGTGAAGGTGCTCAATCGCGAGGACATGTTGTACGTCTTGGCGGACGTCTGTATTCGGACGCTCTTGGTGCGCCGGGGACTGGGGCTGAGACGCTTGAGGGTGCTCTTCGGGCGAATGTTGATGTCATCGTATCCGGACTCACAGGTGAGAATTGACTGCTTCCGCTGCACCACCGCTGATTGAATTTCATGACGTCACGGCTGCCTACGGTCGCCGTCCCGTGTTATGGAATGTGGATCTCACAATCTCAGAACCATGTCTTTTTGGAGTGGTGGGGCCGAATGGTGCCGGAAAGAGTACGCTCCTTAAGGCGGCACTAGGTCTTGTGCCACTTGTTGGTGGGAACGTTCGTCTGTTTGGAGAACCTCTTCGTAATGTACGCAAACGAGTGGGCTATGTTCCCCAGAGGGAAACGGTGGATTGGGATTTTCCGGTCAGTGTGATGGATGTTGTTTTGATGGGAACGTATTCACAAGTGGGCTGGTTTCGTTGGCCAAGGAGAAGGGAACGACAACTAGCAAAAGACTGCCTTGAACGGGTTGGTCTTGCGGATCTTGCCCGTCGTCAGATCGGTCGTCTTTCTGGTGGACAACAGCAGCGAGTTTTTCTTGCAAGAGCACTTGCTCAACAGGCAGACATATACCTTCTTGATGAGCCAATGGCCGGCGTCGATGCACGCTCTCAGGAGCAGATTCTTCACGTGCTCTCTGAGCTTCGTAATGCTGGGAAACTGGTTATTGTTGTGCATCATGACCTACGAACGGTACGAGAATGGTTTGATGCTGTTGCTCTGATTGACAGGCGTCTTGTGGCTGCTGGGGCAACTCATGAGACGCTTTCCAGAGAGAATGTCCAACGGACATACAGTGGAGTGGTCGATATTCTTGACGAAGTTGGGCATGCCGTCGAACGGCGGAGTCGCACGTCATGATGAATCTTTCGAACATGGCATTTGAAGGTCTATTTGCATACAACACACTGGTTGTCATGATTGGTACAGCTGCCGTTGGATTTGCGGCGGGCATGGTCGGCAGTTTAGGAGTGCTTCGGAAGCGAGCCCTCGTGAGTGATGCTGCTGCACATGTAACACTTGCTGGTGTGGCAACCGTTTTTGCTCTGACTGGAAAACGTGATTTACCCGTTCTCCTGGCTGGTGCACTGTGTGCTGCGATTGTTGGTGTGGCGGTGTTGGTTTTTCTTAAACGGTTTACCCGAACGCGAGATGATGCTGTGACAGCCATTGTCCTGAGCGTTGGCTTCGGTGCTGGTATCGCGATTGTAGCTGGTATGACTGCTCGGGGTGTTCCTGGCAGTGCGGGGCTTGAACATTTTTTACTTGGGCATACGGCTGCGCTGACGTCCGGTGATGCGGCACTTCTCGCTGTGGTTTCACTTGTCTCTGTTTCTGTAGTGGTCATGCTCTTCAAGGAAGTCTCACTGATTGCATTTGATCAATCCTTTGCGGCTGCAACGGGATGGCCAGTAGCATTTCTTGATTACCTGCTGGTGGTTCTGGTGGCAGTCATGGTCGTTGTTGGTTTACCGGCCGCCGGGGCTGTTCTCGTAACGGCGCTGGTAGTGATTCCTCCAGTGGCTGCGAGACAATGGACTGACAGGCTTGTCGTGATGCTTATGGTGGCCGGACTTATCGGCATGGTCAGCGCGGTGGGAGGTGTCGCCTTGAGTGCTATTGTGCCTCGATTAGCAACGGGGCCAGTCATTGTTTTATTTGCTGCAGTGATATTTTTTGTGTCATGCCTTGTGGCTCCGAAGCGAGGGCTACTTGCTCGTGTTGCTCGTTCTTTGAGAAGCCAGGGAATAGCTGATGAGCATGGGTGAACTCTTTTCTGAGGTCGGTCCAATACATGGCTGGGCAATGGCTACTGCTGCTTTGGTATCGGTTGGTGCAGCAGCAGTTGGGTCAATGCTTGTTGTTAGGAAAATGAGCTTGTTAGGTGATGCAATAAGTCATGCCGTGTTGCCAGGTATTGTTGTGGCGGTCTTGGCTGGGGGACAACCTGGAGGGCCCCTTGTCATTCTGGGGGCAATAGTAGCGGCGTTACTTACAGTCTGGTTGACGCATGTGTTAAGGCGTGGGGTTGGCTTAGCTGAAGATGCCAGCACCGGTGTTGTCTTTACCACTTTTTTTTCTGTTGGGGTGATCCTTCTTACGTCTGTTGCATCTCAGGTTGACCTCGACCCCGCATGCGTTCTGTATGGGATTCTTGAGCTTGTCCCATTTGATACGGTGACCGTCTATGGTTGTGAGATTCCTCGGTCGTTCCTCAATAGCCTGGTGGTTGTCGGAATAGTAGGACTTGGACTTATTGTGTCCTGGCGTTTGCAGGTCTTCGTGGCGTTTGACCTTGCTGGGGCGCGAGCTGCCGGAATGCCAGTGGCGTTGGCGACAATCGTTTTGCTTCTGTTCACGGCAATGACAGTCGTTGCAGGATTTGAAGCTGTTGGAGCCATCCTGATTGTTGCGATGCTCGTTGTACCAGCAGCAGCAGCAGAACTACTCGTACATCGGATGCACCATGTTGTTTGTATGGCTGTGATGCTCGCGGTGACGGGTTCGATTGTTGGATATCTTGCTGCGTGGTATTTGAATACCAATGCTGCAGGCATGATCGCTGTTGTGCTCGGCTTTGAATATGCCTTGGCGGTTGTCTTTGCACCCGCCGATGGATTTGTCTCAGATCTGATGAGTGTTGCATGGCTGCGATGGCGAGTGGCATGTGAAGATCAACTTGCGATGATCTGGAGATTTGAGGAGTCAGCAGGCGTGCGGCGTGTCACGCCTCCGAAAGGATTGATTGATTGCGTTGCCAGACAGTGGCTTGCTGTGACTGGTCAAATTCGCTCCAAGAATGGACAGTGGAGGCTCGATTCTTATTCCCGCACGAAAGCAGAGTCCATTGTTCGATCTCACCGCTTGTGGGAAGCTTGGCTTGGAAGGCATGCTGACCTGCCACTTGATCACCTCCATCCTCCTGCGGAGTTCATTGAGCATCATCTTGGGAGTCGTTTGCTTCGACAGATTGAAGATGATCT
This sequence comes from Planctomycetaceae bacterium, assembly GCA_902629495.1. Next base: position 1,528 of record CACORA010000009.1, on the reverse strand, counting down.
TGGTCAGGAGCGACGCGACCCTCATGGAAGTGATATTCCGCCGGAACAATAGGCAAGCCGGCAGCTCGCTCCCCCCGTTTTCCATAATGGGGCTTGTAGATCAAATGCAACAGAGAGGCTGGAGCACTGAAGAAAATATACACGCTTGTATCCGACTGCCTCATGCACCATCGTTGTCACTAACGGCATCCTCAATGATGTGGAACTGATTCGTGATGATGATGGACGTCTACGACGTTGTAGAAGTGCTGGCTTTCTGTTTGCCCGCTGCAGTCATGCATGAAGATCATACGAGTATCATCGTGCTTTTTCCTAAAGTTCACACTGAAAATGATTTCGCATGCGAATGTAGGGTGATTGCGTTAGGCTTATGTGATACACGCTTCATGGGGAGTCAAAGATGCTTCGGAATTATCACAGAACACTTTTGCGAGAATTGATCAAGACGATCTGTTTTATCGTCATTGCATTTCTTGGGGAGCGTCTGTTTGCAGTTGGTGATGAATCGTCATCTCGTCCAAATATTCTTTTCTGTATTGCAGATGATTGGGGATGGCCAGATGCAGGGGCGTATGGTGATCCAGTAGTCAAAACACCTGCCTTTGATCAACTTGCTCATGAAGGCGTTGTATTTGAGAATGCCTTCGTCACAGCGCCATCCTGTACTCCTTCACGGAATTCAATTCTCACTGGACAATTGCATTGGCGATTAGGAGCAGGAGCCAACCTTTGGAGCTCTCTTGCGGTACATCACCCTGTTTATCCAATCATGCTTGAAGAGGCAGGGTATTTTGTTGGCTATTGGCGAAAGTCATGGGGGCCCGGTGATTGGAAGGCCCTTGGTCGGACTCGTCATCCTGTCGGACAACAATTTAAAAAAGGATTTCGTGAGTTTTTGAATTCTCGTCCAGCCAATACCCCGTTCTGCTTTTGGCTTGGGGCGAGTGACCCGCATCGCCCCTATGTTGCAGGGAGTGGTGCGAGGGCAGGCATTGATCCGGCAAAAGTTCGTGTTCCTGCAGACCTGCCTGACTGTGAGGTCGTTCGTGAAGACATAGCAGATTACCTCTTTGAGGTTGAGCGATTTGATCGAGATGTCGCTGCCGCATTAGCAGCTTTGGAAGCGTCAGGTGAGGCTGACAATACGATTGTTGTAATGACAGGAGATCATGGCATGCCTTTTCCAAGGCACAAGTGCCATCTGTATGATTCAGGGACACACGTTCCTCTGGCCATTCGCTGGCCAGCAGTTGTGCCGTCCGGTCGAAGGATAAAAGACTTCGTGTCTCTCGCAGACATTGCTCCAACGTTCCTTGACGCAGCAAGAGTGGAGATTCCTGCGGTGGTGACAGGAACATCACTACTTCCTTTGCTTGCCAGCGGTGAATCTGGACAGATCGACCCACGCCGTGATCATGTGCTGCTTGGTCGGGAGCGACACACGCCGGCTCAGGAATCACCCTCTGACAAGGGATATCCGATGCGGGCGATTCGTACGCCGGAGTTTCTGTTCATTAAGAATTTTCAT
>CACORA010000008.1 GCA_902629495.1 Planctomycetaceae bacterium | reverse complement strand
GTCATCTTTGCGGTATTCATGGCAGCACTTGCATTTGGTCTTGGGGTTGAGGAGATGACCTGCGAGATTTCGAGCGTACGTCCTGGGGGGGCAGCGTGGAGAGCCGGTCTTCGTACAGGCGATGTCATTACTGAGATTGGGAATCGTAAAAACCCGATTTTTTCAGATCTTCGGAATGGGGTTACGTTGGGCAATGTTGAGAAAGGTGTAGCCTTCAAAATTCACAGACCTTCTGATGACACAACACAATCTGTCGTCTTGCACCCAGACACAGATCTTGGTGTTCCAACGGTTGGAGTGACCAGCCCTTTTTCAGTTTCCTTGCCAGATGATATTTCACCCCGGCTGCCAGGAATGGCTGCAGAGGCAAAACCACCTCTTGCTGCTTCAGATACCATTCGTGCAGTGAATGGAAAGTCTATTTCTACGTACGCAGAACTAATTGCAGAACTCTCTCAAACACCATCAGAAGATGTTACGGTGACGGTAGGGCGTGATGCACGTGGTGCCTCAGAAGTGGATATAACCATTCCTCCACAGCAAAGACGTTCTCTTGGAATTGTAATGGTTGCTGGTCCGGTTCAAGCCGTGCAGGCTGGGTCTCCAGCTGCTGAGGCAGGCATCCGCTCAGGTGATCGTATTACGGCACTCAATGGGAAACCCATTGTGGATGTGCTGGCACTGGATAGCATGCTGAGAAATATGACTGGCGAAGAGGTAACGCTTGATGTGACTCGGGATGGAGCAGAGTCATCCTCTCTCACAATCAGTCCTCGTACTGTCACATGGATTGAGGAACCACGTTGGCCAGCCAGCCCAGTAGCTATTTCATCTCTTGGCCTAGCCCTATCTGTAGAAACAACAATTGCACATGTGCAATCGGATAGTCCGGCTGAGGCGGCTGGGGTCAAAGCAGGTGAAAAAGTGATTCGTGCACGATTCATCGAACCAGATGAGGACTCCGAATCCGAGCAATCAGGCCTTGAACTATCGGAGGAATCACCAAGTTGGCCGTACGTGATGGCAGTTCTCCAACAGGTTACTTCAGATGCACGGATTCAATTGGTGGTAGAGGGAACAGATGGGCTGGCACGAGATGTAGAATTGGATCCAGCGCTACTAGAAGACCAGTTTGTTGTCGACAGAGGGCTCGTTTTCAAGCCAGTTTACAAGCGAGTACAAGCGAGTTCATGGGGTGTTGCTCTTGCGAGTGGTGCACGCAAGACAAAGGAGGACCTATCTTTGGTGTATCGCTTTTTGGGTAAATTGACGAGAAGTCAAATTAGTCCACGGTTGCTTGGTGGACCAATCGAAATTGCAAAGCAGGCCGGCCGATCGGCAGAAGAAGGCTTTGGGAGACTTTTGCTCTTTTTGACGATGCTCAGCGCAAATCTCGCAGTTGTAAATTTTTTGCCTATCCCCGTTCTTGATGGAGGGCATATGGTGTTCTTAGTGTATGAGTTTGTGAGAGGAAAGCCTCCAAGTGAGAATGTCGTTGCCGTCCTGTCATATCTTGGCCTTGCCTTGATTCTCTCGCTCATGTTCTTTGTTTTTGGACTTGATCTGGGCCTCATTCCAAGGCGTTAGCATTGGATATTACTGTTTTTGATGTTGTTGGCACACTCATTGTTCCATGTCCTCAGGTGAGTCATGTCTACATGGAATGTGGCAAACGACATGGCATCGATATCGCAGAAAGTGAGATTGCAGAAAAATTTTCAGCCGCGTGGCGTCAACAGGACATCATTGACTCGCTTGCGGAACTCCCCTTCAAAACATCTGAACATCGTGAACGGGAACGCTGGCGTCTTATTGTTGAGGATGTTTTTGATGGCCACCCTTCCAGTCGATTGATTTTTGATGAATTGTGGTGTCACTTTGCCGACCCCTGTTCGTGGCGTCCGCTCGAAGAGGGCATGCAGAAAGTGTCAGAGGTAGAGCACGCCGGTGGGTTAATTGCTTTGGCAAGCAATTTCGATTATCGATTGTTTCAGATTGCGAAGTCCATGTATCCACTAACGAGCGCGAAGTATGTTTTCACTTCTTCTGAGTTAGGATGGAGAAAGCCCGCCATCAATTTTTTTCGTGCCATTGAGCACCGACTCGGCCGACGGCCTGAGGAACTCACTCTTGTTGGTGATGATCCAGAACTGGATATTGCGGCGGCGCGCAAGGCCGGCTGGCATGCTCATTCAATCGCAATAACCTCCTCGTAGGGAGTATCATGATATGGAGACAGGGGCTCGAAGTCATGAGACTCTTCGTGTGTGAATAGTGCTTAAAATGTTGGGGTCGAATGATGTCAAACAAAAGGCAGTCATCAAGTAGTGACGTCACTGCTTTCCATTTTGCCCGTGGAGAGAGTGATCCAGGATGGGTGCCATTAGATACCAAGTTGGGGGAAGGGCTTGAGCAACGATACTACATTGGTCATGAAATTGGCCGCGGTGGGATGGGTGTAGTGTATGAGGCTTGGGATTTGCACCTGCAGAGGTCTGTGGCAATCAAACTTATGGACGAGGCGCAGCGCGAGCGTTCTGGAGGAGTGCAGCGTTTTTTTCGAGAAGCCCGAATCGCAAGTCGTATAGAACACCCAGGGATAGTGCCGATCTATGAATTTGGTGTGACGTCAAAGCATGAGGCATTTATTGTCATGCAGTTACTCACAGGACAAACGTTCCGACAGGTTTTAGCAGAGATACAGGATCGAAATAATGCACTTCCGTCACTTGTCTCACTGTTCTATGACGTGTGCCAGGCCATCGCAAGCGCGCATGATGCTGGAGTTATCCACCGAGATCTAAAGCCATCCAACATCATGGTGGCTCCGTTTGGAGTTGTCACTGTCATGGACTGGGGAGTGGCAAAGACAGCCGAAAATGATGTGCAGGATAATGAGGACACAACAGCCCCAGTGACACGTGCCAGTGTTGATGATACCTCAGTGAAAACACAGACAAGGGCAGGGACGGTCTTTGGTACGCCATCATATTTGGCTCCAGAACAGGCCCGTGGTGAGTTGGGGAAGGTGGACTGCCGTGCTGATGTGTTTGGTCTTGGCAGTATTCTGTGTGAAATCCTTACAGGCTCTGCGACATTTGTTGCTCCAGATTCGGATGCTCGATGGCAACTTGCAAAAAATGGGGATACAACAGATGCATGCAATCGTTTAGATCGTTGCGAAGCTCCTACAGCTCTCATCACACTTGCAAAACACTGTTTGTCTGTTGATCCACACGATCGTCCAGCGGATGCACGTGCTGTGGTTGATAGGTTATCAGAGTATTTTGAGTCCGGTCGAAGAAAAGCCGAATATGAGCTACTTCAGTTTTTTGATCTTTCGGTGGATCTCTTTTGCATCACAACGGTAGATGGACGTTTGAAGCGAACAAATGAAAATTTCCTTCAACAGACAGGACTTAACCAAGATATCCTCACATCTGGAAAATTTATTGATTTTGTTCATCCAGATGATCAATTGCAAACACGTACGGAATTTGAAAAGCCTTTTGACTCAGGTGTATCACATGTTTTTACAAGTCGCTTCATGTGTGCCTCTGGAGGATATACATGGCTTGAGTGGAATGTTCGTAAAGCTTTTGATGAAGGAGAAATCTATGTAGCTGGCCGTGATGTGAGTGACAGAATTGCGGCAATTGAACTCAGAAAAGCAATGGAGCAGGAGCGAGCAAAACTTGCAGCGTTTGGAGCAGCCATTGGATTATTTCTTACATCGCATGGCGCACTACAGGAGCGTATTCAAAGCGTTGTTGAAGAAGGGGTTTCACAACTAGATGTTGTGGCCATGGAAGTTTGGAATCTGAATGACAATGGGGCAGTGCTGCAACTGTTAGCGTCTGAGGGCCTGACGAAAGCATCGCATGTGAGGTGCAACGATGTGAGATTTGGGCAGGGAACGATAGGAAAAATTGCTCAGTTCCGTCAGCCGCTGCATGTGGAGAAGAGCAGTCCAGAATGGGAAAACCTCAGCATTACAAAACTACTGAATCACAATGGCATAGTAAGTTTTGTTGGGTATCCCCTCCTCATTGCGGATCAGCCGGTAGGTGTATTGACGATTTATGATGACAGTCCAATATCGGAGTTACTTGTAACGGCTATGAGTGGTACCGTGGCGAGTCTCGCCTTGGCGATCAAAGCAGGTGAGATTGAGTAGGTTCAAGTGAAGAAAGCAACTTAGTCTGTACGGCACATACTACGAAGTGTTGTGTAGTCAGTCTTTCCAGTTCCAAGAATCGGAATTGTGTCGAGGTGACGAACCTCATCAAGCCGCATGACCCCACGTAGCCCATCTGACAAGAGTATTTCCGAGGCCTCACGAAGAGACAGCTGCTGTGTTGTAAAGAGAACAACATGTCGGCCATTTTCAGTCTCAATGCCTTCAACAGCTACCTGAGGTCCATTTTCATCAGCAGGAAATCGTTGTTGGAAAGGGGCCTCAAGTGCCGGGAGTGAGATCATTTCCCCACCAGCTTTGAGAAAGCGTTTGAGTCGTCCACGAAAACGGAGATAGCCGTCCTCTTCCTCAGATACAAGATCTCCTGTTCGATACCATGTTTTCCCATCAGATTCTATAAATGGTGACGGTCCGTCATAGCGATGATATCCATTGAAAATTGAAGGACCACGAACAAGGAGCATTCCTGTCTCACCCTTCGCAGTCAACTCATGTGTCTCCTGATGAACAAGTCGTGCCTCTACATGTCCAACAGGCAAGCCGATACTTCCACGTTTTGTTTTTTCAAGTCTGTTTGCTGCAACAACAGGTGAGCACTCAGTAATACCATAGCCCTCTAAGATCACGGCTTCAGGAGCTTTCTCTTTGCAGAGATCAAAAATCTTCTCGGGACATGCCTCAGCACCAGTGATGATCTTCCGAAGACTTGCTAATTCATTACCTTGGCATTTCGTCAGGATGTAACTGAGAAAGGTCGGTGTTGTAAAAAGCAGGGATGGTTGATATGTCTGAATGAGGTGAACGAGACCAGTTGCATCCGTTGGGTCCGCATGACGGACACTACGAATCCCAGCGAGTTGGGGCAACAAGACATTGCCCGTGAGTCCGAAGGAATGAAACGGGGGTAAAAAACCGAGCAGAGAGTCGTGTCGATTTGGTTGGAGTACATCAAGGCTATCAATAATATTTGTAAGTAGATTGCGATGCGATAATGGAACGGTCTTAGGTGTACTTTCTGATCCGGACGTAAAAAGAAAAACAGCTGGATCATCTTCACATTGAACCGGCAATGCGTGTAGTTTTTGTCTCGGAAAGAACATCAGCGAAACGAGACGTCGAAGGGCCTCAAACTTTCCGATGGTCTTCTTCAGGTCTTCAAGAAAAATATACTCTGCTCCTGCGGAGTCAATTCCAAGACGATCGATAAGTTTTCTTGATGTAATGATCCTCTGTGTATCAGTGACTTGAATCCCATGAGCCATATTGGCTGGACCTGTCGTCCAATTCATCATGACTGGGATTTTTCCTGCAAGATGAAGTCCAAAAAACACAAGATCAGCAACAGCGCTGGCTGGTAACATGACACCAATATTTTTTTCTTTGTATGAAGAAAAACGCCTTGCCATGAGATCGGCTCCAACTAAAAGCCGACGATAGGTCAGCGCCCCAGAAACCTGATCAGCTGTGGCAATTTGATTTGGTCGTTCAATCACGCGTTGCACAAATGCCTTGGCAACGGTGTTTCCAAGGAGCCAGGGTTTGTTTGGGTTATTCGGAGCGCCTATTTCTTTTGCACAAACCGAAAACCAGTGTTGTGGTACGGCAAGCTTCGAGGACGTTTCGTCTCCAGCAGGAAGCTTTCCGTCAGCAAGAGCCCATAATTGACCTAACGTACTGGCAACAGAAGTTGACTGAAATCCAAATTGTTGCTCGATCCGAAGAGCCAATTCCATGCGATCGAGACTATCCAGGCCTAAGTCCTCAAGTTCAGTGCTAGCAGACTTTTCGCTCTCAGAAAGATCTCGCTTAAGAAATGAGGCAACCAGATCATTGACGAGCAGGATCGTATTGTCATGTATCTGTGACTCATCGATCTGAACCGAATCGGCTGACTTAAAATGTCCTTCTTTGGGACCACAGAAATAGCTATAGCGAACGAATGTGGGTTCTTCACCATCATTATCTGTGGCTGTATTCGTATTGAACCAGTTCTCTAGAAATGCATTGAATACCTCTCGTGAGTCTAGGGGAAAATGACTTCGATGTTTTATCTCGACATGCAGGTGTACCTTGCGACGCGGAAGAAAAAAGAAACATGCAGCACAAAGCCAACCCAAAGCGCGCAAGACAACTCGCGGGAGATTTGGGAGTGAACCAGATTCAGCACAGGAAAAGAGACTCCCCCAGATTCCACGAGTGCGAATGAGCACGACTGTAAGGTCGGGACACTGCGTCAGAATCTCATACACCACGCGTGCTGATCCAATAACTTCTCGGTTGCCTCGTTGAAGACGGCCAGAAGGATAAATCAAAAAACTTTCATGCTGAAGGACACCGTGGACTACTTTATCAATAAGGTCTTTTGTTCGTGAAGCTGCTTCACGGCTTTGTGCAGACATTTCAGGCACCTCAAATGCTTGCACAAGTTTCATCAGCGGAAACAAGAAGGGAATACGGTAAGTACCAGAGTGAACTAGCGGACGTACAGGCTGCCCAAGGTTGATATGGGACATGACGATCGGCGGGTCAATGAATGCAGAATGATTAGGAAGAACAAGAACCGGTCCCTTAAGGTGCTTGAGAGCTTTTGCCCCATCGGCTGAAATGGTGTACCTCAGACGAAGAATGAGCCAGACAATCGACCAAAAAATTCTATTTATAAAGAACACAAGAAAACTTTCTTTTTGGAAGAACAAGAAAAGAATACTTCACTATTTTTTTTCTTGCCGAGGTGGAGTAAATGAAATAATGAGATCACCAGGTTCTGGATGGCTTTTTTCAGTAGTTGTTCGAAAAAAAAGCTTTCCTGAGGGTTTTTGCCAGAACAGGACTCGAGCTCCCTCGACTCTGTTTTCAATATAATTGGTGTACGTGAATTCATCCGTAATTCGAGTTGCTTGGAAGACCCATCCGCGAATGTGATCAAACTGAAAATCAAGAATACGAAGTTCAGGATCGCTCGTTAGTTGACGACCACCAAGAGTGAAACTCAGTGACTTTCGTTCGGTCTGTTCACGAATGGTGGGCACTTCAAAGACGCTTGCTCTACCAATCTCGGGGCCAAGATTTGTGCATACCAATGCGTTGTAGGCGTCATTTGATGTTGCCGCAATGACAGCGGCAAATCGCTTTACATCCAGATCATAGTGAGCATCCTCAGACAAGACCTCTCCAAAATAGATTGGTATTCCAGCGAGACGAGCTTCTCGGAGTCGACTCCATGCAGTATCCGCCAACATTACCGGTATCTCAGCTTCTTTGAGTGTCTCAGCTAGTGCCGTCAGTACAGGTGATCCACCAACAATGAGCACGCCGGGCTTGGTTGCGGTAGTCAGTCTTAGAAACCGTGCAAGTGGATCTAGTGTAAAGCCATGAGCACATACCGTAGCAACCACCACAGCAAATGTGGAGGCAATCATTCGGGGAGCATCTTCAACACCGTTGTCCAACAAGGCGGCACCAAAAAGGCTTGAAACGGCAACAGCAACAATCCCTCGAGGGGCAATCCAGCCAACAAAAAGCTGCTCTTGAAAAGAGACCCCAGCGCCCCATGTGGCAATGAAGACGGCAAGTGGTCGAATAACAAACATGACGAGAATCACAAAAGCAAGCACATGTACATCAAGTGAGCGTATGGCTTCTACATCAAGAGCAGCTACGAGCAATAAAAATAAGCTTGAGACGAGAAGAATAGTGATCGTTTCTTTGAACCGCCGAATTTCAGTGAGGCTTGCAATACGAGAGTTTGCCAGACGAATTCCCATCACCGTAACGGTTAGTAAACCAGCCTCTTCAAGCAACATGTTGGTGAATGTGCTGGTCATGATCACGGCAGCAAGCAGAACAGGTGCTTTGAGATATTCCGGTACATATCCGCGTGTGAAGGACCACTCAATCATTGAACCAGCAAGATAGCCGCCACAGGTAGCAACCCCCATTCCGATCAAGAGTGTCACAACAAGATGATTTGCTTCATAGGCGCCATTGAGCACAAGAAATACTTCAAAGGCAATGACTGCACACAGCGCACCCAATGCATCATTGACGATTGCTTCCCATCGAAGAAGTGAAGCTGGTCGAGCAGCAAGGTGTGCCTCGCGCAGAAGCGGCATAACCACCGTCGGTCCAGTTACCACGAGAATAGCACCAAGCACAGATGCTGTTGGCCACGATAGGCCAGCAACAAAATGAGCCGCGAATGTGGTCATGATCCAGACGAGTGGACCTCCTAGAAGAATGAGTCGCCGTACGGCCGTGGAGGTTTCTCGGATTTCAGCAACATTGAGGGTTAATCCTCCCTCAAACAGGATGATCGCTACAGCAATTGAAACGAAAGGGCGGTAGATGGCACCAAAATCATCAGCTGGTTGAATCCATCCTGTGCATGGACCAATGATACATCCACCAAGAAGAAGCAGAACGATTGCAGGAAGCCTCGTTCGCCATGCTATCCATTGGGCGAGGATACCGCCTCCGGCGATGACAGCAAGTTTTAGAGCAATATCTTCCATAAAGAGGACGTCCTCGCATGACGGTGAGTGACGTTCTACTGCCGTTCAGCACCAGTGTCGAGGACAGCCATAAAAGCTTTTTGAGGAATATCGACACTGCCGATACTTTTCATACGCTTCTTCCCCTCTTTTTGCTTCGCCCACAATTTCTTTTTTCTGGAAATATCCCCTCCATAACACTTTGCCGTCACGTTTTTCTTGAGTGCAGAAATTGTCTCACGCGCAATAATGCGTGTACCAATGGCTGCCTGAAGAGCGACTTCAAACATATGGCGGTCTATTTCACTTCTGAGTTTTTTGACAATGGCCCTTCCGCGGCGGTCAGCATCACGGCGATCACAGATAATAGACAGGGCATCTACTTTTTTCCCACCAACGAGGATATCAAGCCGAACAAGATCGGCCGTAAAATAGCCAAGCATCTCGTAATCCATGGTGCCATATCCCTTTGTGACACTTTTGATTTTGTCATGAAGGTCATAAATAACTTCTCCTAGAGGAAGGTCGAAGCAAAGCATGGCCCGAGTGGGAGAGAGGTATTCTGTTTTGAGATAGGTTCCTCTGCGATCGGTACATAATTGCATGACAGGACCAATATACTCTGCAGGCACAATAAAACTGGTGCGTACAATGGGCTGTCGAAATTCTTCAATGTTACCCGAGTCCGGCACATCTTGCGGATTTGTGATCTCCAGTATCTCACCGTTGGTCTTCAGTATTTGATACGTCACATTCGGTGCGGTCTGAACAAGATCCAGATCAGATTCTTTTTCAAGCCGTTGCTGAATGATCTCCATGTGTAGAAGGCCAAGAAAACCACAACGAAAACCAAAACCAAGCGCTTCACTACTTTCAGGTTGATATTCGAAAGAGGGGTCGTTGATCGCAAGTTTTTCAAGGGAGTCACGAAGCTCTTCAAAGTTTTCACCTTCGCTTGGATAAAGGCCACAATACACCATGCGCTGTGGCGGTTTGTAGCCCGACAGCGCCTCAGCTGCATGATCACCCGGAATCGTTACGGTATCACCAATATGAACTTGTTTGACATCTTTGATGTTACAGACAAGATAGCCGACTTGCCCCGCTGTGAGTTCCTCAGACGCTCTTCTTTGCGGGATGAATTGACCAAGTTCTATGACTTCGTGTGACGTGCCTGTTCGGAGAAAGCGTATTTTTTGTCCTTTCCGAATCGTACCGTCAATAATTCGAATATAAGTGATGGCCCCCCGGTAACTGTCATAGTGGCTATCAAAAACCATTGCTTGGAGGGCTGCATGAGGATCACCTTGTGGTGGAGGGATTCGTTCAACAATGGCATTCAGTAATTCATCAATACCAATGCCAGATTTGGCACTTGCCTTGATGACTTCTTCAGCACCCAGGCCAAGGCTTTGCTCCATTTCGGTGAGTACTTCATCGACACGCGCGTAAGTAAGATCGATCTTGTTAATGACTGGGACGATTGTCAAATCAGCATTTATTGCGGCATACGCATTGGCTACGGTTTGAGCCTCAACTCCCTGAAAGGCATCGACGAGTAAAACAGCGCCTTCACAGCACGCAAGACTTCTCGAAACTTCATAGTGGAAGTCAACATGCCCGGGAGTATCAATGAGATTCAGTTCATAACGTTCACCCTTATGCATGCACTCCATTCGAACAGCCCGAGCCTTGATCGTAATACCACGCTGGCGCTCAAGTTCCATGTCATCGAGCATCTGCTCTTTGAGTTGTCTCTTTTGAACTGTTCCTGTGTGCTCAAGTAATCGATCGGCAAGGGTACTTTTGCCATGGTCGATATGGGCGACGATTGAAAAATTTCGGATATGTTGACAGTCAATGGGCATGTTTATTTTCTAGTTGTGAGCAAGGCGCGCAAGGCCGGCGGCTCCGATGGATCCGGCGTCACCACCGAGACTGGCATAGCGGAGCACCGTATGATCTGCAAGCGTTGGAAATGTACGATGGCGGACTTCTGATTGAATTCGCTCCAAAAATGATTGACCAATAGGATTGTTTGTTTGACCAAATGTCATTGCTCCACCAATGATCACAGCTTCCGGGTCAATGATATGCATGAGGGACACAATCCCAATGCCAAGCCACTGCGCCACTTCCATAATGAGATCATACGCATGCTGGTCTCCTGATTCCGCCTCTCGGGCAATGAGAATCGGATCGAGCACTGCACCCGCCCGAACGGCATCTGCGAGTGATCCTGATGCACCGTTTTCTATGGAATGACGAGCAGCCTTTACAAGTGACGTGGCACTGCAATACGCCTCAAGATGACCTGCATGCCCACAGGGGCACATTCGAGCTGACTCAGATGTGTCAACGATCATGTGACCACATTCAGAACCATGGCTGTGTGCGCCTTGGACACTGAGATTTCCAATGATGATGCCACCACCGACCCCGGTTCCAAGTGTGAGAAGAATAAGACTTTCGTACTCCTTGCCTGAACCAACCCAGAATTCACCAAACGCAGCGGCATTGGCATCATTTGCAAGGGTAACGGGCAGGCCACAGTTTTCGTGAACACGATCACGAAGTGGAAAGTTATCCCATCCTGGAAGATTGCCAGCACGAACAATGCATCCTCGATCAAGGTCAAGTGGTCCGGGTGACCCTAGCCCCACTCGAGCAATCATGTCTGGAGTCGCCGTGGCATCACGTGCAAGTTGAAGGACGATCTGACCCATCCGTCGTGCGGCATCCTCCGGCCCTCTTTTCGCATGAGTCGGTTCTGAGTGAAAGGCAAGGCAATCACCTTGTTTATCTACTAATGCCGCCTTGATATTCGTTCCTCCAAGATCAACACCAGCATAGAGCGGAGGTATCGCCTCTTTAATCGGAGTGAGACCTGGTCGACTTGCCATGCCTGAGCAACCTTACTCCGGTAGGCGGCCAGTCTCAACAGTTGGTGTTGAGCCGGTGCACGCCTTCATGAATTCAACAAGATCAATCTGGTCTTGTTCAGATAATTTCAAGGGTCGAATTTTATCGCTGAGGTGAGCATTCTGATGCCCACCTTTATCGTACCATTCCACCACTTCCTCAAGGGTGGCCACCGAACCATCATGCATGTAAGGAGCAGTGAGTGCTACGTTACGAATCGTTGGCGTTTTAAATGCGCCAGTGTCTTTTTCATTTTTTGTTACGGCAAAGCGCCCGAGATCTGGATCATCCTGATCCATTCCAACTCCAAGGTTATGATATTTTTCATCAGCTAGATTCGCACCCACGTGGCAGGCCGTGCAATTCCCTTTTTCTGAAAAGAAGATCTCTCGTCCACGTTTTGCAGCATCAGACATTGGGTGTTTCTCAAGAAATGCTTTTGTCTCCGCAAACTTCTCTGATAATTCAGGATCGTCAGCGATATCTTCTTCATCCAATCCCTCAAACGAACGAAGTTGTTCGTTGTAGTCATATGGGGATGGTGATGTCACAATCACACGTTCAAAGGCGGCGATGGCCTGACCAACATGCTCAATCGTTAATCCACCAAATATTTTTTCAAATTGTCGCTCGTAGACGGCGTTTTCTCCTAGCCGTTTTACAACGCCTTCATGTGTAAATCCCATTTCAATGGGATTTGCAATTGGGCCGATTGCCTGATCTTCAAGTGAATCGGCACGTCCATCCCAAAACTGTGGTCCAGAAAGAATTCTATTGTATGAAACAGGGGAGTTCCGACCACCTTTTTGTCCCTTGATGCCAACTCCTGTTTTCGTGTGGGCAGTGTATCCCATTGATGGATCATGGCATGATGCACAACTCACCGTAGAATCAAGAGAAAGTCTTGTATCGAAATAGAGTTGCCGTCCAAGTTCTATTTTTGAACGTGTCAGAGGATTCTGCTCTAAGCCGGTAATCTGTGCCGTGCCCTGCGAAAGTCCAAAAGGGAGAATCGGATCAAGTTCAATAAAGTTTTTTGGATTGTCCAGCCACTCATCGATCTGCTTGAGTGTGAGAGCTCCTTTTCCAGGAATACCAGACGTAAGCAATGGATCACCCAATCTGACCTGTTCCCGTGCAGGTTTTTTTGAATTCAGACGAATCGATTTATCTGCTGCATCGATTGTGGCATCGGCTTTGGCTTTGGCTTCATCTGCTGTCTTTGTTGCAGCTGCTGATTCAGCAGGAGCCGTCGATGAAGTATCTATTGAATTATTTGGTGGCATGGTTTCGATGACCTCAACCTCAACCACTTTTCCTTTTGGTATGCCTTTATCTGCTGGAGCACAACCACTTGCAATAAACAAAGAGGGTACAAGAAGAACTATTGTGATTCGAAAAGCTTTTAGAAAGTCTATTGGCTTGCAATACATGGCGTGCCTCTTCGAAAGGTGTAGGTAGTTCTCCACTATTTTATAGTAGTCGGCTTAATGACGCTCAACCACGTTGGCTGTAACAAGCCATTCCAGCTCTCCAGGCTGGCTTAGTCCGTTCGCTAACTGGATCGAGGCTATGGCTCCTTTTCGCATGCGGATTGCAAGAGATTGGGTGCCAAGCACACAGGCAACAAGACGTCCAACACAGGGAGCATGTCCAACCCACGCAACACGACTCACATGCTGATTCATCGACCAGGAGGCTATTTCCTGCATGTCTGCCCCTGGAGCGAGTGCATCTACCTCGGTGACGTTCGACTGAATGCCAAACTGCTTGGCCATGATATCGGCAGTTTCTCGAGTGCGAACCAGAGGGCTTGTGGCGATAGAATCCACCAACATTCCTGCGTTGTGGAGATGCGCTATTATTTTCTCAAATCGCTTTTTCCCTTTTTTTGTGAGTGGTCGTGAAAAATCCTCACCGTGAGGCCCAACGTCTTCGGCCCATGCATGACGAACTATATAGAGATGAGAGATTGAAGGCATGAGGTGATTGTGACCGCTTTATTAAGAAGTGACAAGAGTTAACATCTGCGCCAGATGTCATCGTCAACAACACCCTCTGCCTGAATCACATCCTGTGCTTCATGTCGCCAGCGTTTGGCGTCAACGGGATAGCCGGCAGTTGGTGAAAGACCAGACGAACGTGTTGACCAGAATGTGTTAAAGGCTTTCATACTTAATTCACGCACATATTTTGCAGTCATGCTTGCAAGAGCAACTGGGCTTCGATGCTCTCCTCCCACGCAAAATTCGATTTGACAGTGAGAAGATGGCAACTTGTACGCAGAGCGTCTTTGTGTTTCTTCGATGGGGAAGACCAATGGGCAATCAAAGTATTGAGAAATTATCGACGCATAATGTTTTCGCCCCCCATGGCGATCACACCAAATCAGGACAGGTTCATGCGTGTTTCGAAGAGATTGAAGGTTAGCAGCAAGTGTGAGAGTGACCTTTGAGAGAATGTCCGATTTATTGAGTCCGAGTGAAAGCTGCTTGTTGAACTCGCTGGGGTGAATAACGTGGCAAGCGATATGAGAGAGAGCGACATTGTAATTTTCGAAGATGGATGCGATATGACGGCTGTGATTAAAACAGTCACTGGCATCGATGGCATGAGGGAGTTGGAAATCGGACAGGAGAGTCCATTCTAATGGAGGAGTCTCACAGTGGATTCCTGTTGCATGAGCTATCGATTCCCAGTCACACGGAACGGCACCGGTGGTGATGGCCATTGCGGAAAGGACACCATGCTCAAGTGCCCCGATATGTCCAGAAGACTTACGTCCACTTTTATAAACCAATTTTGAATCCGCCCAAAGAGATCCATGGTGCGTGGTGGTAGAAATGGCAGAGGCTTCGGCAACAGCATCCTCGAGAACGGATTCTGTACAGTCGGGTGTTGATGCAACGTGCCATGCTGAAGCAGCTACAACTAACGGACCCAGGTTTGGTCCATATCCCGCCTCATCGGTTCCAATGACAAGCGTCATTCTACTGTACCTGGTGTGCGAGGATGTTGGCGACAATATTCGTAGATTGCAATGGACGTTGAAGTTGCAGCGTTGAGGCTATGGGGTACGCCGGCCATAGGAATTTCTGCAACACGATCAAGCCGTTCAAGAATAGTATCATCCAAGCCCGTCCGCTCATTGCCAACAATAAGTATTGTCCTTGGTGCAAATGAAAAAGAGTAAAGGTTTTCAGAGTTTGTTGTCTGCTCAAGGCCAACAAGTTCATACCCGTTGGCTTTGAGGCGATCGAGCACTGGAGGCAAGCTTCGGTGTACTTCTAGGTGTACCGCGTCAGCTCCATCACGGGCAATTCGCTCGTGAAGACGGGCAGTACCGCAGGCAATGACATGGTGGATGCCAAAACAGCCGCACGTTCGTACGATATGTGACAGGTTGATGTGGCTTCGCATCGGTGCACACGCCACGATCAATTCCCGTGGTTGAGGAAGTGTTTCTGGAGGCTTGTGTCGGATGTGTAAGAAGCGAGGCATAGTGTGGTTATTTATAATGGTATTTGTCACGCTGAGTCATGGTTGTAACAGCCAGCAGTTATCAGACGCACAAGAAACGCAAGAAACACAAGTCGCATCTGAAAAAAATTTACCACGCGTCACGGTGCGAGTTGCTGATTATGAGGAAATCCAAGCAGAACGCTCAAAGCATCACGGAAAGGTCATCGTACTTGATTGTTGGAGCACATCGTGTCCACCATGCGTTAAAGAGTTTCCGGGACTTGTGAACCTCAAAAAAACATTTGGTGAAAAGATTGTTTGTTTGTCACTCTCATTTGACTACGAGGGATTTGGTCAGCCGGAAGACACGATACCAACCATTGAACAGTTCTTGAATAAGGTGGGTGCCCAGAAAATAATAAATTTCGTTTCAAGAGAAGATGCAGATGTACTGTATAAAAAAATGGACCTTGTCAGCGTCCCAGCTATCTTTATCTGGGATACTCAAGGGAATATAGCCAAGAAATTTGATGATGATATGGCTACAAAAGAATTGGGTCGACCATTTACGTATGATGATGTAACAGCCGTTGTGAGTGGCCTTGTGCAGTAATTCGAGATCCAAAAACAACCATTTCGTTCTTTGAAGCAGAAAGATATTCCCAGATATGACATCAAAGCCTGGTCAACCTGATGCTGCAAATAGTCGTGGTCTTGGTAAAGAAAAAACAGCGTTAGTGAATAATGAAAGCGGACCACAGTCTGGTGATCGCGTGCGACAACCTCTTGTCTTCGGTCGTGAAACAATTGAGTCGATTGTTGTGGCATTTGCGATGGCATTGTTATTTCGGGCTTTTGAAGCAGAGGCATTCGTCATACCAACAGGATCAATGGCCCCAACGCTCATGGGGCGGCATAAGGATCTGGTGTGTGATTCTTGTGGAGTGGCGTATCGTGTTGGCTGTAGCGCGGAAGAGGATGATCAGTCGCAGGGCTTGCGCATGGAACTATCGAGACTTGAGCAAGAAGGAGAGCGACTCAGATCAATAGTTGATAGTTCACGGAGTTCACCTCGTGAGAAAGACGATGCCCGAAGAAGGCTGACCGATCTAGAGCGAGAGGGAGGCCCCATATCGCAACGGCGCAGTCGACTCGAGAGTAAACTTGTAGCTGTTGGAACATGTCCAAACTGTGGATTGCCTGTAGAGTTTTTAGAGGAACAGGGCGAGGGACTTGCATACAATCCACGGTATCCGTCGTTCAATGGTGATCGGATTCTTGTGAATAAGGTGGCCTATGATTTTTCAGATCCCGATCGCTGGGATGTTGTGGTATTTCGTTATCCAGAAGATGCCAAAGTCAATTACATAAAACGCTTAATTGGGCTTCCGGGTGAAACAGTGTCAATTGCAGCAGGAGATATTTGGACAAGCCGAGAAGGTGCCGCGCCGCGCATTGCAAGGAAGCCTGATGACAAACTTGTGGCAATGCTTCAGTGCGTTCATGACGCTGATCATATTCCTGAAAAACTTATTCAGTCTGGATGGCCTTCAGCATGGTCAGATTGGTTTCTTCCGAAAGACAAAAAGCGATGGCAAGCCGATGATGATGGACGGTCCTATACAGTGGATTGTCAGGGAGAGCAGACAGCCACCATGCGTTTTCGGCACATGGTGCCTACAGCAGAACAGTGGGAAAGCGTTCGTGATGGAGAGTCAGTGGATGGAATGGCACAGCCTTCTCTGATTACAGATTTTCAGCCTTATAACGCATTGCCAAGCCGTCCCCATTGGGTGAGTGATCTTGCGGTGGAGACAGTAGTAACGAGTCATTCCGAGACTGGGCAGATAACGCTTGAGCTTATTGAAGCAGGTGAGGCACATCGATGTACATTTGATTTCTCGAATGGAGAAGTTGCAGTTGTACGTGCAGGACAGTCGCCAACCGATGCTTCAATGGTTCGATCATCAATAAAAGGAGAAGGAACGTGGACCGTCCTTTTTGCAAATATTGATGATCAGCTATCGCTTTATGTCGACGGAAATAGGATTGATATTGGAACATCTGTGGATCTTGAACAGGATATTCAGGATGCTCTGCGGTCTAAGCCTGTGGAAACTCTTGTCGAACCGGGGAATGCAACACTCAGTGATGTATCACCAGCTGGAATCATGTCGAGCGGTGCTCACGTGACAGTTGCGGGGATGCGGGTGCTCCGGGATGTGTATTACCTCACAACTGTCATGGGCGTGCGTCTCGGAGAATTTTATGAGAAAGAGCGTTTGGATTTTCCGCTTGAACAAGGTCAGTTTTTTATGCTCGGCGATAATTCTGCAGCAAGCAAGGACAGTCGTCTATGGATGGATGGTCACCATGTTGATCGCCATCTCCTCATTGGTGAGGCAATGGTTGTTTTCTGGCCCCATGCTGTGCCAGCGTCTTGGGCTTTCCCTGTAAAAATAGGTCGCTTTGAGTTGCGATTGCCCTCATGGCCAAACTTCGCGAGGATGCGGAAAGTCAGGTAGCGGTTGTACGACTCAAGGAGGATGCATGTCTCTTTTATCGGCTGAAGGACTTGTGAAAATCTACGGTCGTCGTCGTGTTGTTGATGGCGTGGAGTTCCATGTTCATCAAGGCGAGATTGTTGGATTGCTTGGCCCAAATGGGGCTGGCAAAACAACAAGTTTTCGCATGACATGCGGGCTTGTCATTCCAGATGATGGTCGAGTATTGCTGGATGACGAGGATATCACGGATTGGCCGATGTTTAAGCGTTCTCGTGATGGCGGTATGGGCTACCTTGCACAGGAGCAGAGTGTCTTTCGAAAACTTACGGTGGAACAGAATCTTTTAGCAATCATGGAATTGATTGGCATGGGACCAAAAGATCGTCGCCGAAGATGTGAAGAACTTCTCGAGCAGTTCGATATCGTAAAAATTCGCAAGTCAAAAGCGCACTATATCTCTGGTGGTGAGAAACGACGTCTTGAGATTGCCAGATGTCTCGTGACAGAGCCACGAATTATCTTGCTGGATGAGCCATTCACAGGAATTGATCCTGTGACCATTCATTCCATTCAAAAAATCATTAAGAGTCTTCGAGATGACGGCATCTCGATTTTGATTACAGATCATCGTGAGCGAGAAACGCTTGCAATCACTGACAGAAGTTATGTCGTTCGTGCTGGAAAAGTTCTATGCCATGGAACAGCCGAGGAAGTTTTGAATAACCCGGATGCTAAAAAGTATTATTTTGGTGAAAGCCCAGGCATTGAAGCTGCGTGACTTCACTTTTTGATTAAATTTGTATTGTATTATTAATGGGATTACTACGTGAGGCACGGGCTACGTGCATACCTATTTTTGGTGTTGCCACGACAGAAGAGACTCAAAAAGGGCTGTCGCAAAGCAGATGCCAAGAGCAAGAACATAGGCAAAGAAAACTGCTTCAATCCGTCCCATGCCAAGTATTGGGCCGGCAATCATGCCCGCAAGGGGCGTAATGGCGAGGCAGCAGACAAAAAGGGAAAGATTTGATGCGTGAGACACTTTTTGCAAGGCTTTTGCTTTGGATATCATGGTGGGTGAAATCCTTGATGTTGCTTAGAAATATTCCTTGCCCCTGTTAGGTATACGGATAAAGCGGCAGAGCGGTTCTGTCTGCAGCCGTTGGTTCTCAAAAGTGAGAAAGAGAGGAAATACATGCAGCCAAATGTGATTCGAAACATGTGTTGTCTGAGCCTTTTTCTGGTTGCAGGAGCACCTCTTGTCACCAACGCGGCTGACGTTCAATCTCAAAATACATGGTCACGTTGGAGAGGTTGGAATGGAGCTGGTCAGGGTGGTGAAGCATCATTTCCT
Source organism: Planctomycetaceae bacterium (assembly GCA_902629495.1). Next base: position 52,331 of record CACORA010000008.1, on the reverse strand, counting down.
GTGGAATGGACAGAAAAAGATTGGAAATGGAGTGCTGAATTGCCAGGTGTCGGCCATGCGTCTCCTGTTGTTTGGGATGACCATATCTACCTCGCTTCTGCAGATGAGTCCTCTCAGGTGAGATATTTGCTTTCTTACGACCTCAAGACCGGTAGAGAATTATGGAGGTGTGAAATTCCCGGTCCGATCGAGAGGCACCACGTTCAAAATAGCTCGGCATCCGGTTCGGTTGCGGTAGATGAAAGCGGTATTTATTGGCTGTGGGGAACGAGGAAGAACGTCCGGCTTGAGGCGGTTTCACATGAGGGAAAACGTCGATGGCATATGGATCTGGGTCCCTTTGTAGCGCAGCATGGATTTTGTAGTACTCCTTCAATTTGTGAAGATACTGTCATTGTTCCACTCGAACAGGCTGGACCAGGATGTGTCATTGGTATTCATAAAACAACTGGTCAGGAGCAGTGGAGGCTTCCGCGTGAAGGTGCAGAAAAAGCTGGCTATTCAACGCCTCTCGTGCTTAGGTCACCAGAAAATCCGAGAGTGATATGCACAAGTAATGTTTACGGTGTGTATGAAATTGATCCTCGAACAGGAAAAGTTCTCTGGGAGAACCGTTGTTTTCCAAGACGCACAGTGGCATCCCCAATCGAGGCGGCAGGACTGTTTATCGGAACAAGTGGTAACGGTGGAGGCAACAATCTTCTAGTTGCCATTCGACCACCGAAACGTCCGGATCAAAAAGCAGAAATTGCTTACCAAATTGATACAAGCACAGCTCCGTATGTGCCAACACCACTGGAATCAAATGGTCGTTTGTATTTGTGGGGTGATCGTGGGGTTGTAACATGTGTTCAAGCCAAAGACGGAAACCTTCTTTGGAAGGGACGAGTGGGCGGTAATTTTTCATCCTCGCCAATTGCCATTGGCGAGCGCATCATAAATGTTTCCAGTGACGGAGAGATCGTCGTCATAGCAGATAGTGACACACTTGAAATTCTTGGCAGAACCAACCTTGGTGAAGAGACCCGGGCAACACCAGCTGTTGCCGGAGGCCATCTTGTTTTTCGAAGCGGGAGTCATCTGTGGGCACTTAAGTTGTCAAATCCATGAAAGCGTTTTGTCAATGTAAAGACCGTGTCCTAAATCATTTGGTTCTTTGAGACGTCATATTCACCATAATTTTCAATGAATTATTTCATGACGTCACCGGATAGCATGCGATATAATAAAGTTCTCATGCGAGAGATATCTTTAACTATTTCGATTGCATTGGGCCCACGGACGCTTGCTGTTGGGATCCTTCTGGTTAGTATGCTTGCTGTTCCCGTTCGCGGAGAAAGCCCATCTCTCTCGTCTGAAGATGTTATTTTTTTTGAGTCTCGTGTAAGGCCTGTGCTGATCAGACACTGCAGTGAGTGTCACACAGCGAAAGATGGAGATCCTGAAGGTGGTCTTTCGTTTGATTCACGTGCAGCATTCTTTTCATCCGCTGATGTTGCTGTAGCCGGAAAACCAGATGACAGTTTGCTCGTAGCGGCAGTTCGGTATGACAGTGATCTTCAAATGCCCCCAGATGGAAAGTTACCCATCGAGGTTATTCATACTCTTGAAGAATGGGTGCGTCGTGGTTTGCCTTGGCCAGATGATGGTAAACGTTCTGAAATGACTGCCTTCGATATTGCATCAAGAAAAGCAGATCACTGGTGTTGGCACGCCCCTCAAGAATCAACGGTGCCAATAGTAAAAGATCAAAAATGGTGTCGTACCGATATCGATAGATTTGTCTTATCGAGGCTTGAATCTGCAGGAATCGTCCCGGTTGCTGAAGCATCAAAAGAAACACTTGTTCGGAGAGCAAGTGAGATTCTCACGGGCTTGCCGGCAGATCCGGCTGATGTCTTACGAGTGCTGCAAGATTCAGATCCATATGCTTTTGAGCAATATGTAGACAAACTTCTTGCATCGCCGCATTATGGAGAACGTTTCGCGCGTCATTGGCTTGATGTGACTCGCTATTGTGAATCACGGGGGCATGAGTTTGATTTTCCGATTCCCAATGCCTGGCAATATCGTGATTGGGTAATTCGCACACTGAATGCTGACGTTCCCTATAACCAATTTGTTCGTGAGCAGATTGCAGGAGATCTTCTGGATGACCCACGATTGAGTTCTCAGGGAGCAAATGAGTCAGTTGTGGGTACAGGTTTTTGGCTGTTAGGTGAAGAAGTGCACTCGCCGGTTGATATACGGCAGGATGAGGCTGATCGTATTGACAACAGGATCGATACATTTGGAAAAGCATTTCTTGGATTGGCGTTAGGTTGTGCACGCTGTCACGACCACAAATTTGATGCAATTTCTGATGAAGATTACTACGCTATCGCCGGCATGGTGATGTCGAGCAGCTGTCGGCAAGTGCCCTTTGAGACGATTGAGCACAATCGAGGTGTGGCAAAACGTCTGGCAACTACAAATAAAAAGATTAGGCAGGACGTCTTGCCGCAGCTGGAAGTATTGATAAGCATTCAAGCGGGTATTGAAGAGGGTGCAGAACATCTGAAAAAGCCACCAGATGAAGTTTCAAATGAAACAATATTAGCTGACTATACAAAGGTTACTCAGGCAACGGCGTTGCTGTGTGATGGTGTAGCGTGGGAACAATTCGAAGTGGGTTTTCCACTCCTTTCAAAGCGTGATGGGGATTCCGTTGAGCGGGTGCAAGTGGAGACCATAAGTTATGCGCATTCCGATGAGATTTGGTCAAAAACACGATCAACGGGAGACAAAGAACATGGCGTGCTAGGTAAAGTTGATCGAGCAGGACGAGTCCTCCGGACACCAAAAAAGAGGGTTGCAAGCGGAGTGCTGTGGCATCGAGTGCGTGGGCATGTGCAGATAGTGGCAGTGGTGGATGGCCATGTCATGTTTTCTGGTCCACTGTATGGCTCACATGTAAAGACGATCGATACCAAGGGGCAGTGGACGTGGGTCAAGCAGGATTTGCGCCGCGATATCAAGGATTGGTCTACCGGACATATTATTCATGTCGAATATGCTGCTATCGAAGGTGCTGTAGGAGTGGCGGAAGCAGTAGCGTCATTGGAACAGCCGCAGCGCATTGATGCAGCATGGCCAGTGCGTATGAATGCTGCACTGGCATCCACGGATTTGAGTTGGGATTCCATCCAAGCAAAACAACTGCTCAATCGAATGCATCAATTTATTCTTGAGCGAGAATCCCTCACGTCAGAGGTTCAGCTTGAATCGGCCACTGCTCCAAGTCTGCTTGATGGGAATGGTATTGATCAATATGTCCTTCAAAAGGGTTCAGCGGCTCGGCCTGGCGATCTCTCGCCCAGGCGTTTTCTTGAAGCTATCGATGGTCCAGATCAACCCGAGTGGCCACGGGATTCATCTGGTAGACAGAAGCTTGCAGATTGTGTGCTTGCTCCTTCGAATCCACTTACAAGTCGTGTGATTGTCAATCGAATCTGGCATCATTTATTTGGCCGTGGAATTATTCCGACAACAGACAATTTTGGGAAACTCGGTGAGCAAGCAGCTGATGCAGAGGCTCAGGCTTTACTTGACACACTTGCCGTGCGATTTGTAAACGAAGGTTGGAGTATCAAGAAACTCATCAGACAAATCGTCACCAGTAGTACGTGGCGCATGAGTTCGACTCCTGGCTCATTAGCAAGTGAAAAAGACCCGCGCAACATCTTGTTCCATCATTTTCCTCTTCGTCGTCTTGAGGGGGAGGCTATTCGAGATAAAATTCTTGCGGTCAGTGGACGGTTGGATCGATCTGTCGGTGGAGCGAGTGTTGAGGTGTTTTTGACTGAGTTTCATGAGGGGCGTGGTCGTCCCAAGCCAGGGCCACGAGATGGGAACGGTCGTCGCAGTGTCTACACGAAAATTCGACGGAACTTCTTGCCTGAGTTTCTGCTGGCATTTGATATGCCTGTTCCTTTTCAGGCGATGGGGCGTCGAAATGTGACAAATGTCCCAGCGCAGGCTCTTACGCTCATGAATGATCCGTTCGTTAGTGAGCAAGCGACACTGTGGGCAAAGAAAACACTTTCTGATTTATCAGCGACCTCAGAGCAGTGTATTGATCGTATGTATCATGAGGCATTTTCCCGAGGGCCAGATGCAAGTGAGGTAACTGCGGGTCTTCAGTTTTTGTCCGAGCAGGCGAAACGGTATGGTAAGGACATAGACGATGAACCAAAGTTTGAAGCTGCATGGGCCGATTTTGCTCATGCGCTGATCAATACAAAAGAATTTATTTTTGTTCCGTGAATCGATGAAATGTGATTCTATGATGGCTATAGGTACACGAATCCGATCAGTCCAAAGTGATTTCCAAAAACGTATGTTAACTCAAGGATAGGATATGACACGGAGATCAGGATATCACTGTCAGCGATTTCGTCCATTGCCTGTATCGCGCCGTGAACTCCTTCTGCAGGCTTCGTGTGGGTTTGGTGGGATTGCGTCTTCGTTCTTATTGCATCAACAATCCGCACACGCTTTGTCCTCAGGTTGGCAAACAGGTCTGCATCATCGCGCTCGGGCAAGAAGTATTATTTTTCTTTATATGGACGGGGGAATATCTCAAGTTGACTCCTATGATCCAAAGCCTCGTTTGGAAAAGGATGTCGGCAAAGATCCACACTCGCTCTTCAAGGTTGATGCAACGCAATTCAATAACATTGGCACACTCCTTCCTAGCCCATGGAAGTTTAAAGAGTACGGAAAGAGCGGGATTCCAGTCAGTGATCTATTTCCTCATATTGGAACCGTCGTTGACGAATTAACAATTATTCGTTCCATGACCAGTGAGTTTCCAGAACATACAAATGCGAACTACTTTCTTCATACTGGCAGTGGCCTTCAGGGGCGACCAAGCATGGGGGCGTGGACCAATTATGGGCTTGGCAGTGAAAATCAAGATTTGCCTGGCTACATGGTCATTAACGGAGGCCTTGTTCCTCCTGGCGGCCTCGATAATTTTACAAATGGTTTTTTGCCTGCAACATTCCAAGGATCGATTGTGAAGCCAAATGCCATTGGTTTTGCCAATGTGAAAGCCAAAGAGGCATCCTCTGCCCATCAGTTGTCAAAAGTAAATTTGTCACGTGAACTCGATCGTGGTTTTGCAGATCGCTTGGCGATGCAGGGAACACGATCAGATCAACTTGAAAGTGCGATTGCAAATCAAGAGCTTGCGTTTCGCATGCAAACAGAGGTTCCTGGGTTGCTGGATATTGCTGATGAGACAGTGGAAACAAAGCGTGAGTACGGTTTGGAGAGTGACTTCAAGCCAACACAAACTTTTGGAACCGAATGTTTGCTTGCCAGAAGGATGATTGAAAAAGGGGTAAGATTTGTCGAGTTAACGTGTCCGAAAGTGCAAGGTGATCGATGGGATCAGCATCGCAATCTGCGCGAGGGCCATGAAAACAATGCTCGTGCTGTTGACCAACCGATTGCGGCACTCATACGCGATCTTCGCGTCAGAGGATTACTTGATTCCACCCTTGTTGTTTGCAGTAGTGAATTTGGCCGCACGCCGTTTGCTCAGGGAAAAGATGGGCGAGATCACAATCCTCAAGCATTTTCAATGTGGATGGCAGGTGGAGGAGTTAAGGGGGGAGTGGTGATAGGTTCAACGGATGATTTTGGGTATCGAGTAGTTGAAAAAAAGTTTAGGATCCATGATCTTCATGCCACGATGTTGCACCTTTTGGGCATTGATCATGAAAAGTTGACATACCGCTTTAGTGGGCGTGACATGCGGCTTACCGATGTGCATGGACATGTGATCCAAGAAGCTATCGTATAGTGTGCTTTCACTTTGAGTTGTGCGCACATGGAATTTCGAAAACATGACGTATATGAGAAGAGATATTCTCAGGGCACGTCCTCAGGCAGCTTGTTTCCTCATGGAAAGACTCTTCAGCGCAAAAACAGAGCCGACAGACATGAGTGCCAATCCAAGCCATCTCGGTGGTTGAACCACTTTTCGACCAAGGGCACTCTGCAGCATTTCAGTCTGAGCTGGTGACGAACGACTGACTTGTGCAGCCACAAAATGGCTTGATTTTTCGCTGAGTGTAAACGACTCGACAAGGCGGAACTGTAGGCCCGCCAAAAACAAAAGTAATCCCACGAGAAGCAGGTGGTGTCGTCTCATAGAAATAGTATCGAGTAGGTCCCCTCATTACCTGTAATCGAGGCAGATTGTAACGATTGGAGAGGTTGTTCAGTGTCTCAAAAAGGAGAATGGACTGTCGACCAGTTAGGCGCAGACTCATCGTGCAATTGCCACGGCAACAGCTTGGCCAGTTGAGCAGAGGTTAATAGAAATCGCTGTCGGTGGTCGTCCATCCAGAGCTTGCCCATGAACGACGTTTACTGGGCACGATGGATCAGGTGTCTCATAGTTGAGTGTTGCTGGAACAAGGCCATGTTCAATGCTCAAAACACTTGCTGCAAGTTCTACCACTCCGCCTCCAGCACCGAGATGACCAAATGAACTTTTTGGAGCGGTCACGGGTGTATCACCAAGGACCTTTGAAATTGCTCCTGCCTCGGCGGAATCCATTTCAATGGTGCCAACGCCATGAGCATTTATGTGCCCAATATCATGAGGAGTGAGTTCGGTAGAAGCCAGAATCGCCTCAAGGGCAAGCTGAAGGGATTTACCAGTAAACGTACGAAGAGTTGCTGACTCACAGCGAGCGGCGGTTGTGAGTACTCTGCCCCGGATGTTGGCGTTACGTCTTTCAGCATGCTCTCGCGACTCAAGCACAATTGTTGCAGCTCCCTCTCCATTGACTAAGCCATCACGATCGCGATCAAAAGGTCGACATGCTTTTGTGAAATCATCTGTGCGGTGAGAAAGAAGTGAGTCTCCGCGAGCCACTAATGCCGTTGGGTGGAGCCGGCACCCAGTGCCTCCTACGAGCATGACGTCAGCCCAACCGCGACGAATCATGCTTGCCGCTTCACACAGTGCAAGTAATCCCGAAACATCTCCAAGCACAATTGAGTTGTTGGGCCCGCGGGCATCATGTGCGATAGCAATATGTGAGGCAGTCATATTTGGCAGATGTTTGAGCAGCCAAAGAGGGTGAAGTTCTTCGTGTATCGCTTCTGACCACGATAGGAAGTTAAAATGTCCATCAGCCGTTGAGCGACGATATGTAACCTCGAGATCCTCAAGGTCGGCATAAATCATGTCGTTACCAAACACGACACCAAATCGATCTGGATTAAGGTCACTCTCAGATATTTTTGAATCTTGTATGGCGAGGTCTGCAGCCGCAAAACCGAGTTGAATTTCTCGACTCATTACTTTGAGGCTTTTTCGTGGTCGCACATACAGTTTTGGATTGAAGTCCGGGATCTGACCACCAAATCGAACCTTCAGTGAACTTGCATCGAAAAGATCAACAGGACGAATGCCACTCTCTCCTGTAACCAGTGCCTGCCAAAAGCGGTCGGCACCAATGCCAATCGGGCTCACAATACCAATGCCCGTAATAACAATTTCTCGTTCTCGCGATGTGCTCATGAATGAAACCTAAACAACAATCCGTTATGCCGAAAGTGGTGTGTGAAATGTGGCCTTAGGACTGTAACGATGGATAGGGGTAATGTGTATACATGAATTTCTATAATCTTTTTCGACAGAAGCGATAGTTGTGGAAGAGAAAAAATGTAGGAGAGCGGTGTGCTCAGTTAGAACGAAATCCATTTAGTTTTTTGAAAGATTGAGGCAGATGAGATGGTATTCCTCTCGGTTTTGGCGAGTCGATCCTCCCACTGGTCGGCACCCGGTAATGAATAATCTGCCATGAGACAACACTGGTGCTGTCCAGCACGGATATTCAAATTCAGGAATCTGCATGCGGTGGATTTCTTGGAAATACTTGTGATGTACATCAGCCAATGAAAGTGTTCCTCGTTCTCCCAAGATAATAAATCTTCCATCTGCACAAACAGCAGATCCACGTCCATAAAAAACCTCTTCAGAGGAAGATGATGCATCTGGTACGCGCCAGATTAACTTGCCGTTTTTTGCATCGATGCAACGAAAGTCCGAGCCGTACTCATGTCGACCAGAAAAGCCATAAATATAACCATCACGATAAATAGAAGTTGACCAATGATTTTCCATGGCAAACTCATCTTGCCAGACAACGTTGGTCGACGTGTTGTCAGGTGAAACTTCTAGCATGACAGCACCTGTGTCGTAGGCGGCAGAAAGAAAGATACGATTGCCTATCACGACGGGCTGGGCAGCATTCACAGAATCATGGAGTTGGGAGCGAAACCAAAAAGCAAAGCGTTTTTTACCGTTGATGGGATCTAATGAGATAATGCCAGGTCGCATGAAACATAAAAGATGCTGTGTATCATGGATTGTCGTGAGTACTGGAGATGAGTAGCTCGCCAGTTTTTCTGGTGGACGATCTCTTTGTATACGAACAGGAGCGTCTGGGAAATCATCAAAGCAGACAGACGTCCACAGTGTTTTGCCGGTCATGGCATCAAAAGCGGCAACCCCTTCCTGAGGATGACCTCCTACCATGACAAACACCTTGTTGTTATCTACCAGAGGGGTTGAACCGATGCCAAAAAAGCCAGCTGGTATATCGAAATCGACAGTGAGATCACGTTTCCAATGAAGATGGCCTGAATCGATTGCAACACACGTAAGAACCCCTTCAGCACCGAGGGTGTAACAGTGTGTTGGGGTCAGTACGGGGGCCGCTCGCGGACCACCATTGTAGCCATAGGGGTCAACAAAGTGCGTTTCATATGCATGTGTCCAGAGTGTTACACCTGTCTCTGGGTGGACGCACTCAATAATCTCCTGGTCGTCTTTGCGATGAAAGAAAATGAGACGTTGTCCAAGGACTGCTGGAGCGGCATACCCTTCCCCAACTTTTTTCTTCCATAACACAGGGGGACCATCGGCTGGCCATTCGTTTAGAAGACCAGTTTCACGGGAGATACCATTGCCCTGAGGACCAAGGAAAGAAGGCCAATCATCTGCATAAAGAGCGGGCGCTAAGAGGACAAGCGACAGAATAACCATACGTGATATTGTCAGTGTCAACAGCATGATTTCACGAGTGCCTTAGGGAATAACAAGTGTTTGCCAGCTTTAGAAACTAAGGGTAGATAATTATGTGAGAGGGATGAGTAAGCAGTTGGGCTCCGATGGACGACATGCCTGATAGAAACCAAAAACATGTGATTGAGTGATCAATATAGCCACAGGGAGGTGTTGGCTCTTTCTATTCTTCTACGCCGATCCTCTACGCCGACGTGACAGAATTTTGACCTTTTGATGCTTCTATGCATAGGGGAGGCATGCCGGGATGAGCCATTGATACGAGTCCGAAGCCTGAATCGATTAAAAAGTAGATGTCATGACCAAAATACTTTGGTTCGGATGGTGCAATGCCATTAGATGTACAACGTAAAAAACGTCAGAAAATCGAGAGCGTATTCACTTCGCTAGAATGTGACAGTGTGAATGCTCTTGGAAAACCATTTTCAGTGGTATCTGGTGGGCACTCTAGACGGCATTGGGTTTCCAGGTGTCTCGATCAAGACTGCCAAAGACAGCATGAGATTTCGGGAGCAGTCTATTAATTTCATCCACCCGCATTCCAAATCCTGACCCAGACAATGAGTCAAGATGTACCACGCCCTGATGCCGCTTATAAAGCCCTGGATGAACAGTAGCCTCAAGCTGAGAAGCAGCTGGATAGAACTGCATGGCATTTGTCTCAACACCAGCGAGAGTATTCGCATGAGCGGCAAGACGCACGTGGGGGATGGCTGCAAGCATAGGGTTTGTGAGATCCTGAACCATAATATCCATTCCATGAGCACGAGCCCATGCGAGAGATAAGAGCGCACCGGTTTGAGTCTTGCAGGTTTTTAACGCAACACCATTCCATCCAAGACTAAATCCACGAGTAATTTGCCTCCAGTCGTGTGCACTTTCATCAAGGAAAAGTTTTGTGCGTGTGCTGAGAGAATGGACATCAATTGGATTCGCTTCGAGATCATATGGAAAAGGTTGTTCAACATAAAGCAGGCGAGAGGCAATATGCGGGTCTGATTTCAGGAGTGCATCTAGTGCAGCATGGACATATGACGGATCAGTGACCATACAATTAAAGTCAGCACAAAATTGCTGTACTCCATTCGCAAGCCCAATGCGACCAACACGTTGGAGCCTTTCGATATCCCAAGAGATGTCATTGCCGCGGAGTTTTATCTTCAGGCACTGAAGGCCGTCCTGACGGATCCAATCTGCAAGTAAAACAGGGCATCCATCCTCAGGCTCCGTACCAGTAAGTTCCGCTGTGTCTAATGGATCAAGCCCACCAACAAGATGCCAAGCGGAGAGTGTTGTCGATGGTGACAATTCAAGAAAATCAGCTGGTCGAAGACCTGCAAACAATGTCCGATCTTCAGGATGTAATTCTGGCCCAAAGAGATCAACCAGGTCGCTACGCATATGGTCTTGGCCATATGTTGTATACGTATCAAGACCAAGTGCATTGCCATATGCATCATGCACAGCAAGGTCTGATGCACTGGCTGCAATGAGTGCTGCCAATTCGGGAACTGGTCCTGTTTCTTCGTCACCTGCTTTTCGAGCGATATCATCAAGATATTCATGACGGAAAAAAACACCCAGCTCCATGGGATGACCCGGTTCAGAGATCTCACAGAGTGCTTGTGTACTCGCAGTTGCAACACGGACCATTGCATCGTAACGACTCTGGTACGAAAGCTCTGCTGGCCAGCCCCACTGCACGTTGAGTGGTGTTTCGCCCCATCCAATACCGTGACGACCATCGATCGTTCGAACTTCTACAGCAATGCGGGCTACGGTGACTTCGTCAACAACCTGAGCACCAAATTTCAATGGAATACGCGTGGTGACCGGGAGGAGAAAAAGTGCTGCGCCGGTAATATGAATATCAGTTGAGAGTGGACGGTTCATAATTCGGTAAATGAAAAAATGAATTCATTGCTTTGAGGATGAGTAGCCCGTGAAACAGCATCGTTGTCAAGTCTGCTACGATATCATGGTGTTTCGAACGAACACCGGGCTGAGAGAGAATTCATCTCTCCCAGCCCGGGATATTTATTTACAGAATGAAACGAATGAAAAATGGAAAGTTTTTAGCGACTAAAGACGCTTCGAAGCCATTCATTCTTTCTTCGCTCAAGTTCGATTAGTCGAGCGAAGGGTCGGAACTGACGCGTTGAAACTGATCGTCCCTGCTGCGAATATCGGGCTGCAGAGGCTTCCCCTGAGGAAGCGATAAACATGGTTGCCACGACAGCGGCAATAAGGCACATACGACGCATAAGAATCTCCTTTGGTGGGGGTGTGTACGGCCTGGGTCATCCTTGCCGCTTGCGTAAAGATCGACGGCACACCCAATATTTAATCAATTAAGTCAACCGCAGTTGCCTAATTGATATAACCGTCGTAATGGGAGATTGATGACAGTCCTCACCACTCGAAGAGACAAAGACTGACCAATGAAAAAAGCTAGGGATTTCTGCGATTGACTGCTCGGTATCCAAGAAGGAGGAGCACACTACCCATTACGGCAATTGCGAAACTTCCAATATTAAAACCAGTTACTTCACCAAAACCAAGCTGTGTTCCAATGAACCCCCCAATCAGGGCGCCTACCACACCAATGACTGCGGTCACAACCAGCCCGTAAACTCCACTTCCCGGGACAAGGGTACGGGCTACGGCACCCGCGATTAGACCAAAAACCACCCATGCGATAAGTCCCATGTATTACTTTTCCTCATCTATGTGATGCCACATCACTCAGGATATGAAGCATTGTGTGTTTCAAACAATCCGGAGAAGTGTACCACGGATATCTCAGACGTTTCCAAAGGTATCAACATATTATTTTGAACTTGCTGACATGACCTCCCATGGGAGTGGTGATCCAACAACCTCTGTCCTATCTTTTTCGTAGCGAATTGTTGTCCACTGATCCTTGATAGGAAGACGTATTTCCATCCATTTCCATTCTTTTGGCAATGCAGGACGAACAGATAACGTATTGTCTGGAATGGAATACGTGAGGCCGCCGAGGCCTTCAAGGTAAAGAAGAATTTTTCCTGCATTAAAATTCGAATATTGATCTCCAAAAAGTGAGCCATCACGTTGGTACGCTTCTGGTGCAACAGGAATGTTCCACTCAGGGTGCCAGTTGTAGTGAGTAAGGTGATTGAGTGTCAGTTCTGGTGCGACTGGAAGTCCCTGACAAAACATTCCGTCGAGCATGAAATAGGCAGTGTCTGGTGTGTAACCAAAAGACTGATCAACTTTGGTCTTGAATGTTTTCATGGATTGCTTCGACATGGCGAGTGGGAAAAACGCACCAAAGAAACCCTTTTCATGATCCACTGCCCAGTGCTGCACCATTTTCTCAGCGTATATTTTGGGAAAGAAGGGTGAACGCATAGCCCAAAAAGAGTTTGTTCCAAGCAACCCGCTCTTTGGAGCATTAAAAAAGTTTTTGACGTTATTGACTTCCCACCGTTGATCAAACATGTGTTGAATATGTTCAGGGTCACGACGTATCAACGATTGCCAATGCTCTTTATCATCGTCGTGTCCGAGAATGTGCGCAATGCGAATAAGGGTGTCGATGACTTCAAATTCATTCATCGCAAAGGTTGTAAGGCGCTTGCGAAAAAGCTTATCAAAATGACCCTCATAACTTGCGCGTAGAAACTCAACATCGCCAGTATGCTCATAAATCTGCCAGGCTCCTAACACGTGTTCGGATGTTTCACCACCGTATGCACCGCTGTGCCATGAGATACCTTTATTATCAGAGAGCATGCGGATGCCATTAGGCAATTCACGGAACCGGTCATTCTCGGTGAGGTGCTTCCATGTCAGGACATTGCCATAGGCATAGCGAGCTTTATCAGTTGTCCAGGCACCAACTTTTATCTGGAAGGTTGCATCATAACGGTGAAGACCAAGGAAATTATTAACAGCGGTTTGTGTGTGATTCTCCATTTCCCAACCGCTACCAACATCAATGGAATACAAAAGGTAGAGTGACCAGAGATAGTAATAAACATCAACAATTTTTTGGTCCGGACAACGAAACCAGGGAATTTCATCATTGAGAAGTTGATTAATAAACGCTGTTTTCTCTGCGAGATCTTTCTTGTGATGCGTGATGATATTACGGCCTGCTCTTAAGGCTTCAGCTGCATCATCACTCATTGACCAGGAGACAACAGCGCCTGTTGAATCACAAGGAACTGAAAAGGTGTAATGCAGTACTCCGTCGGAATCGGTCTCAAACTTGAGGCTTGTTGAAATATCCGATGAGATACTGATCGCGGTCGTCATGCCAGTGTAGAGAGAAGGCCCAATACGCTCAGGACCATTTGGGTCTGGGCGTGATTTCATAGTGCCAGCCTCAGTAATGAGGATAGATGTTTTTGAATCATCCAGTCTGGCAGTTGCTTTGGATGACACGCTGTTTCGTGTGTAAAGACTGTGCCCCTCAAATCTGAGAACAATCGGCTTAGAGGATGTAATGATGGAGGCTATTGCATCGTTACTATTTATAAACTTTTGCTCTCGAATCCGAATGCCGTCAAGTTCATACTCACAGATGATCTGATCTGGTCGCCAATGCATGATTTGTGGTTGAGGTGTTGGATAGGTTTTCCCATTCGCAATAACACTTCCATAGAGGACTCGTGTGTCTTTGTAAAATTCCCAGCCGAGATAATCATTGCCAATGCCAGTATTTTCTGTGCCAGTGATCTCACTGCTCAAGAGAGCAGAACCACGAGCTCGAAGGTCGTGATAGAAAGGATGGGTGAGGCCAATAGTTTCATCTTCGATAGGGTTCCAACTGGCGTGAAATCCACCAACATAATAGGTGAGATTGCCTGCAAGGAAACCATGTTTACGTCCCTGAATATCGTGTTCGAGCCGCTTGCAATAGTCCGTGAATGCAGGCTTCTGATGTGCGAATAGTTTTGTGGTGCCTGTTAGGTGACAGGTGCAGCACAGAATAAAAAAAAGTGTCGTTAGGCAGAAGTTCTGTGGCAATTTGAGAGGGGGCATAGCGAAATGGCGTGTTGGAGGTACTCGAGTATGGAGGATCAATGAAGTGATAGCCTAAGAGGGCTATTGAGGTCATCGCTTTCCGCAACCCGTTTCCCATTAACCCAGACAAAGAGTTTGCTTTGTTTGCCAGGGGTTGTCACAGACCAATCGTCTTTCCACAGAATATCGATATCACAGCCATGATATCGGAGATCCCCAAGGTAAAAGAATGTCCATTCTTTGTTTGGCAGGAGAGGATGAATTTCAAAACTGTCGTCATGGCTGCTTTGAAAGCCAACAAGATCTTCGATGAGCATATCCGGAAAGGTCGAGTGAAAGTAATCCTGAACATCACCAAATCCTTTGCCCATCGCAGGCAAGCTTTGAACAACTTCTCCACCACCAGGCATTCGGTATCCACCAGTTCGGGGTAGATACCACTCGCCAATTGTCCGGCGACGGCCATGGAGTTCGACATATTGCGTCATGTGATCATAGAGCAATTGGCGATCCTGATCGTTAATCTCATCTCGTGTCGCTTTGTAGTTCCGCAGATAGTTGGCATAGGCTTTGTAGACGATAGAGTTCTGAAAGGGCCAGCCACGTCCGTTCCAGCCGTAGGACATTTCGTTGAAAAAATCATGGCGATACTCGGCCGTTGACATACCGAAGGGTTGTTTGAACCCCATTTCGTCGTTGAACTGTTTCCAGGCACTATCGAACTGGTCATCCTTCGTAGGCAACAGATTGAAGTACCAAGGCGTGTAGCCGACGGTCTCTCGAATGATGCTGAGTTGATCGATCACGTTTCCTGTATGCAGGTTGTCACCGGCAATACGAGAATAGAAGAAGGGATCGTCGATAGCGCCTCGCTTGCTGTAAAACAGTTGCTTATCGTTCTTCGTTGGGTGATGCCATAGGGCTCGGATGATCTGCTGTTGAAGCCGTCGAGCTCGCTCGGAGTACTGCTTGGCTCTTGCGCTTGCCTTGCCGCCCTGAACTGCTTGGGCCTGTTGATCGTAGAGTCTGCCGAGGGAAGCATAGTTCCCATACATATAACAATTGAGTGACGGGCGGACTGTAAAACAATTTGGATAGCTGTTCGGCCGCTTGGTCTTCCGTTCTCCATTCCTGTCGATATACCAGTCGTGATTGCCTCCGAATGGTTGAGGAATGGTGTTGTAGTTTTCGAGATCGAATGGCTGCGGATAGACAAGCGGATCATTCTTCAAGCCGTCGATAAAGGCTGCTTGCCATCCTTTGCCATCTGTAAAATAACGACGCCAGCGTTCCTGCCCCTTGTAGGGTTCTTCCTGATTGATCTCAGCCGTATAGCGAGAGAAAGCACCTTCCGATGCAATCAGAGCCAGTGTCGTGGAGATGGTGAACTCATTAGCGTCGTACATGTCGAGACACTTATAGAGGCCGTCCGTGGTTTTCCCTGGAGCTTTCACTTGGAAGATGAGATCCCAGATCTTCTGGTGACGCTCCATTGCAGGCAGCAGTCGATCTCGCCACTGTGCATCAGGATGAATTTTGAGCATGGCTTCGGAAGCGTCGATCATCCAGCTGGTGTAGTGATGGCTCTGGGGTCGTGGTAGCGTGGAAAGCCAGGTATTGTTCTGATGCTGCATCTTGTGGGATGGAGGTCCTGCAAGCCAATACTCCGCATACGACTTCAGATATTTCGGATCCCGCATCCACCGAAGATCATAAAACTGGTGGCCAGCTGGAGCTGGGATAGCTCCACTGTTGGAAGCCCAGCCAGGAAAGCCAGGAAACTCAGTGAACACAAAAAAGCGATTACCATCCTCCTCCCATTCCTTGAGATGCTTGCTGATCATCCACCAGCGATAGTTAAAGACCTCGGTGTAATCTTCGTGGGAGCATAAGAACTTAGGGATGTTTTTTTGCAGAAATTCCTCGTTGTTATATTTTTCTAACCAGCCATCGAACTCGGGGCGGTTGCCGTTGAGGTGGGAATATCCGTTGAACTCGTCCACATCTGCTTTGAGGGTTCGTTGTGCTTCCTTTTTTATCCGCATCAGTTCTTTGTCAGGGTTACTGATAGGTTGGGATAGCTTGGAGGAATCGTCAGTATCAAAGCGACAGGCAAGCATTGCGCCAGAGAGCTCTTTGTGGAGTTCAATTTCAATGCGAATTTTCGACGTCGTGATTGGTTGGGTGAACGTCACCTTATTAAATTGATCTCGCTGAATGCCTGGATTTTTCTCCGTGTGGCCGACGCCCTTCCATTTCCCGTTAGTCCAGTGCAGCACTTTCCAGGACCTGGGGAGGATTTCCTGACGTTCGTTACGGAAAGAAGCCGCGGCCTGAGCCTCATCAAACCAGTAGACTTCGGCATTCTCAAATGATCTGGGTTCTGGATATTCGAATTGAACCCACTCTCGACTTCCCCGTTTTGGATGAAAGCTAAGACGCGGAATGCGATAGTCGGAAGAGGATGTAGGCTCGATTCCGTCGATCAAAGCGGCGACGTTAGCACCCTGAACCGATGAAGTGACCCGAGGGCCATTTCGTGTTTCGGGAAAGGGTTTGACGTTGGCTCGGTTGGCAAAGTGATTCCATTTGGTGGATAACTCATTGACGATGTTCGGGTGTTGAGTGGAGACATTGTTTGTTTCACTGCGATCGTCGGCAAGGTCGTAAAGCTCCCAAACGATTGGCTCGGTACGATCATTATCAGTGACTAGCTTCCATCTTCCGCGACGAACCGCAGCGTGCGTCTCATGTTGCCAGAAGATCGGGCGATCGTGCATTTCTCGATCGGGCTCTCGGAGATAAGGAAGCATGCTGACTCCCTCGAGAGGGAGTCGAGACTTGCCGCTATAGTTTTTTGGGTACGTCGCACCGGCAGCATCGAGCAACGTCGGCATGACGTCGATGAAATGAAAATAGGGCTGGCTGGATACCTCACCTTTTGCACGAAAACCATTCGGCCAGTGGACAATCAGAGGAGAAGCAATGCCGCCCTCATGCGTAAACTTTTTGAACTTACGAAACGGTGAGTTTGAATAGGATGCCCAACCCTGACCTTGGGACGTGGCCCAGCCACTGAACTTCTTCCATTGCGTGTAATTTGATTTTTTATAACCGGCACCCTCAAGCCTGTCCTTGTATGACCATCCACCTTCCTCTCTGGATCCTCTTCGGGTGAACTCGCCGTTGCGGAATTCACCCTCGGCGTAGTCGTATTTTCCGCCCTCAAAGTGGGTTCCAAAAACCCCCATCTCACCCGAGCAGCCATTGTCTGAAACAAACAATATCAGTGTGTTTTCATAGACGCCTTCAGCTTTCAACTTGTCAATAACACGTCCGATGTTTTCGTCCATCTTGTCGATCTGAGCGTTGTAGATTGCACGGCGAAAACAGGCCTCCGACTTGACGTCTTCGGGTAGATCCTTCCATTTCGGTAGCGGGTTATGATTCGTGCCGGTCTGCATGCCGGGCATGACACGAACGTTGTTGAAATAGTGAACCACCGGCAGCTGCTGTCCCTTCGGAACGATACCCATCGCTTTCTGGCGTACAAGTTTTTTTTGTCGCATTTGGTCCCATCCGTCGCCAAATTCAGCAAGCCAATCTGGATCTTTGAGCTTTGACTCATATTTAGCGATCGTTTCATCCGGAGCCTCAAGCGGGAAGTGTGGTGCGTTGTACGTGAGGTACAGAAAAAATGGTTTGCTGCCGTCATTGACGGCGCCGTCAATGTATTCCAGTGCGACATCAGTGAAGTAGTCAGTCGTATAAAAGTCCTTATCTCGTTGGTACGGGTTCTTTAGTTCGGTATTGTCGTTATTTCCGGGAATCAGAAGTTTGCCGTCCTGGTAAATGTCACAGCCTTTGAGCACTTTCCAATAGCTATCGATATGGGTGCGCACGACTGTTGATCGATCGAATCCGCGGTGTTCAGGAAGTGAGTGGTCTGGAGGATCGCGGTGCGCTGCTGCATGCCACTTGCCACTCGTAAAAGTGGTGTAGCCAGCTTCTCGTAGCGCTTCGCCCAGCGTGACTCCGTTTTCATTGAGTGAACCCTCATAGCCCGTGCCCCAATTGCCATAGACCATGAAACCGACGCCTACCTGGTGTTGGTAGAGTCCGGTGAGCAGGCTGGCGCGAGAAGGGCAGCAACGTGCGGCATTGTACATCTGTGTAAAACGAATACCGTTCTCTGCGAGATCGTTCAGACGGGGAGTTTCGATCTCGCTGCCATAACAACCAAGATCAGAATACCCAAGGTCGTCTGCAAGAATGAGGATGATATTTGGCTGTTTGGAATGATGCGTATCTGCAGCAAAAAGGGATGGACAAAAGGAAAAAAGAAAAACAAGAACAGGTAGAGAGTATTGTCTTATTGATGTGGTGTGCACGGTGTCTGATGACAGAGTGAGTGCATGACGATACGTATTGAGTGGTATTGTTTGCATGTCAGGAGAAAGAAATACTTCTAGAGTTTTCAGAGGAGTGAGAGAACGGCAGGGCTGGCCTTCATCAGGTTTAATTCCCCAAAGGATTAAGTATAGATTATATCACTGTACACCAAAACAATGCGAATCGCGTGTGCTTACTCATGCGTACAGGCATGCGATACATGTCTGCTTAAGGGTCTCTCTCAGAATGACTATTCATGAATGTAGATACATCACTTCGTGCACAACGTTCCCTTATTGAGAAGAGTTTCTCTCAGCAATTCGGTTGCATGCCATCCGTTATCGTTGCGGCACCAGGTCGAGTCAATCTGATTGGTGAGCACATTGATTACAATGATGGACTTGTTTTACCTCTCGCATTAGAAAGATATGTACTCATTGCAGCAGGTCTTGGTGCCGATGAGCTCAAGCCACAGACCATTACTATTCATAGTAGTGAAGTGGCATCAACAAAACGATTTTCATTGACCGAGGGTCTTCTTCCAAAAACTGGCGAATGGACAGACTATGTCAATGGAGTCATTCAAGAATGGATTGATCGTGGTTTTATAATACCATCGCTCAACGCAGTTGTTCAGTCGACAGTTCCTATGGGTGGAGGGCTCTCGAGCAGTGCTGCTCTCGAAGTAGCAACTGCAACGTTACTTGAATGGCTGACAAAATACCAATGTGATTTGACTGAAAAGGCTCTTTTATGTCAGAGAGCAGAGCATAAATTTGCAGGCGTCCCATGTGGTTTTATGGATCAGTTTAGTAGTGTTTTCGGTGTCGAGGATGAGCTAATGCTTATCGATTGCCAAACACAAAAAGTCACTCATGTTCCATTTGATACTCGTGATGTTTCCATACTGATTATTCACAGTAATGTCAGGCATGAGCTCAACCAAGGGGAATATGCATCACGACGTGTGCAGTGCCATGATGCCTTGCAAAAAATTGGCCGACAGACCTGGAGGAATGTGTCCCAGCAAGATATCGATAGTGCATCTAAACGGTTAACTGCCGTTGAGTCAAGACGAGCTTGTCATGTCGTTTCTGAAATCATCCGAACGAAAAAGATGGCTGAAGCAGTTCGTTCTCGTGATTGGGCATGTGCTGGTAATCTGATGTTTGCCAGCCATGATTCCCTCAGCAACAATTTCGAAGTCAGTTGTGCAGAGTTAGATTTACTTGTGAGTATTGCCAGAGAAAAAGGTGGCCGAGCTGGTGTGTATGGCTCTCGGATGACAGGCGCTGGCTTTGGGGGCTGTACGGTCTCGCTTGTGGCAACGGATCATCTCAGGTCTGTAGCTGAGGCTACGGCAATCCAGTATCAACAGGAGACAGGTATAAAGCCATATTGGTTTACAAGTCGACCATCTCAGGGCGCACATGTAGTATGGGATGCAAATGAAGTCAGCAAGTAGATGGTGCGACTGTCCTCCACTGAGAGATATATTTGCTGTGCATATAGGTTATTCCTAGGTCAGAGAATGACATGAAACACATCTCGCATGCTTTCGCAATCCTCACGGTCTTCATAGGTTGTTATGGCTTAGCAGAAGAAGTTACACCTGAGAGGATTGATGGTACCACTTGCTGGATAGACCCTCGACTGGAGCAGGCCCGGCAGGGCTCCATAAAAATCACCGCATGGTTTGATGAGCAGTTTTTAGGTGACGGTGAAGCATACAATCGACGAATTAAAGAATTTTATTCAATGGGACGACGTGAGATGCGTCAGAAAGTACGCGCCTTGTTGCATCGCATAAGTCATGAGTCTCAGCAACAATCGCGCCATGCCATACAGACTCTTGAAAAGAAAAAGATTGTCCAAAATATTATTTTTCATTGGATTGTAAATGGTTTTTCATGCTCGATAAACGCGAGCGATGTTGAGCAACTGACGAGTGTTCCAGGTGTACGAGCCATTTTTTATGCGGGTGAGGAACATAGAGAGCGTCGGAAAAACTTCCGAGTGAGTGCACGTGATGAGCTGTCCAAGTCACACCCATTTCAAGATGGGGATATTCCTGTCGCCTGGTATATCAAAGCCCTAAATGTAGATCAGGCATGGAAAAAGCTTGGTGTCACTGGCACGGGAGTGCTCAATGTTATTCACGATGGAAACTTTATCATCTCGCCAACAATTCTTCCGACTCGTTACAGAAATTCACTTGAAAAGAGAAACGGTGTTGATGATGACGGAAATGGCCTTATCGATGATCTTCATGGATTTGATTTCGATAGGGGTACAGGAAACTTGCTCCGAAATGATTATGAAAACAACAGAAGTAGTGTGGGTGGGAAACTCTTACATGGACACCAGTGTGCCGTCATTATTTGTGGTCGAACAGCCGGTGCGCCAGAGAAACAGTTTGGCATTGCACCAAATGCACGTTGGGCGGGTGTTCTTGCGTCGCCTAGGTCATTTGAACAAGCGTTTGAGTGGGCCATCAACCATGACGCTGACACGTACAGCATGAGTTTCTCTATTCCGCATCTTGGTGAGTATCGATCGCACTGGCGGAAAGCCTGTGAACATGCGTCTTTTTGTGGAGTCCATCTTGTTTCCGGTGCAGGGAACTTTGCGAAAAAAGAGTCACCCCAATTTGCACCCGTGCCTCGTCAGATGAGAACACCAGAAGACATTCCAATGGCAGTCTTTGCAGCAACTGGTGTCCAGCGTGATTTATCTCGAACCCCATTTTCAAGCCAGGGTCCAGTAGAGTGGAATACGTATCACTATCGAGAGGGATCTGTTAAGAAGCCAGTTGTTTCCGCATTCAATTTTCGTTTGCCATCAATCCAAAAAGACGGAACGGTTATTGAGCAGGGAGCAAGTGGAAACTCATTTGCGGGACCAATGATTTGTGGAACCATTGCGTTGATGTTATCGGCAAATCCGGAACTAAAACCGTGGGAGACGAGAGAGATTCTTGGCTCAACAGCCTGTGATATTGCAGCCGAGGGGTACGATTACCAGACAGGTTTTGGCCTCGTCGATGCTTACCAAGCCGTTGCGGCATCACTTCGGCAAAGAAAAGACAGGCAAAAAGAATTGCCTACTGCTAAATAATATCGGCTTTTATTTTCATTCAAAAAAGGCGAATCCAAAGAAAGCCGGTCACAAATCGATTTTCATACCTAGTCTGATGTGCAACATATCTGTTGAGGATGGGTTCTGTCGGTCACATCGAACACGATGCCATCTCTTGAAATGGCATGCGTTGCCAATAGGACGAATTTGATCAATTGTGTGCCTCAAGTACCGGATGAGTAATTCTACGGCTGAAAATCCTACTCTGGTGGTTTCAGGAAATGGTAGATTAATGATTCAATGTGAGATGTCACTGCCGTGTTCTCCTGGAAAAAAGATGGCGCAACTTTATTTTTATTATTCAGCAATGAATGCAGGTAAAAGTACAACACTCCTGCAGTCTGCACATAACTACGAGGAGCGCGGGATGCGAACGCTTCTCTACACTTCGATCATTGACGACAGGAGTGGCCGTGCAGTTATTCACTCACGCATTGGCATTACGGCGGAGGCCACTGCCTTTAGACAAGATTATGATTTTTTCCAGTCTGTGAAACAGGAAGACGAAAAGGAAAAAGTTCATTGCGTGTTGATTGATGAAGCCCAATTTCTCACTCCTCAGCAAGTACTGCAACTGACTCTTGTATGTGATCAATTATCCGTTCCAGTTCTTTGCTACGGCATACGCACAGATTTTCAAGGTGAACCGTTTGAGGGGAGTAAGTATCTTCTGGCTTGGGCAGATAATATTATCGAGATCAAAACAATCTGTCGGAGTGGAAAAAAAGCAACAATGAATGCACGACTGGATGAATCAGGGAATCGAATTATCGAAGGGCATCAGGTCGATGTAGGGCATCATTATGAAGCACTGAGCCGTAAGGAGTTTGGATTAGAAAAGATTTCTCCAGTGCGACAAAATCTTAAGTAGTGTTGCTTGGGAAAGAAAAGAATTGATCATCCAGTTATTTGGGTAACAGTACTCCGGCTATACATCCGGTCATACAACAAGCGATGGCGCCTCCCAACATTGCACGAAGACCAAAGCGAGCAAGATCACGCCTGCGGTTTGGTGCAAGGCTCCCAATACCACCGAGTTGAATGCCGATAGCACCAAAATTTGAAAAACCACTCAGTGCGTACGTAAGGATGTATTCAGTCCGTGCACTGAGCGTAATATCGGGGTCTTTGAGCCATGTAGAGAGTTGTTCAAAAGCAACCACTTCATTGGTAACCATTTTCAGTCCTAGTAATTCTCCGGCCTTCAGGCAATCAGACAACTCTATCCCCATACTGAATGCTACAGGTGAGAATAAATAACCCAGAGCCTGAGCGAGTGTCCATATGGGCCTTCCGGATTGGTCAACATATCCAAGCTGAGCCCCTGTCCAGCCAATGAATGCATCGAACATTGCAAGCAGTGCTAAAAACGCAATAAGCATGGCAGCAATGTTGAGAGCGAGTTTCATTCCCTCACTTGCTCCATTGGCTGCTGCATCAATGACATTTACAGAGTTCTCTTCAAGTTGTATTTCAACACGGCCGAGTGTTTCAGGTGTTTCCATCTCCGGCTGCATGACCTTTGCAACAACAAGAGCGGCAGGTGCTGAAATAACAGAAGCTGTGAGAAGATGGGCCGCATCGATACCCATGCCTACAAAAACAGCGAGTAGTCCTCCTGTAATTGTTGCGAAGCCCCCAACCATGAGTGCATTCAACTCAGATTGTGTCATGCGAGGAATGAATGGCCGTACTACAAGGGGAGCTTCTGTGTGACCAACAAATACATTTGCAGCCGCGGCGAGACTTTCGGCGCCAGACGTGCCAAGCACTCTTTGCATAACCCATGCCATTGCAATGACCACCCGTTGCATGAGTCCTACATAATAAAGAATGGACATGAGGGAAGAGAAAAAAATTACAGTCGGAAGGACGCCGAATGCGAAGGTACGAAGGAGTGCCGCTCTTGGTGGCATTGGTGGATCGCCAGGAAATGGCTGTATGCCAAGCACAAAGCCAGTGCCTTCCTCAACAAAACTGAGAATCGAATTAAAAAATAATCCCAGTGACTCAAAAATAAATCGTCCTGGTGTCGTCCATAAGATCAGAGTAGCAAGGAGTACTTGCAGACCTATTCCAGAAAAAACAAGTCGCCATGAGACACGTGATTTTGATGAACTCATGAGCCATGCGAGACCAACTAAGACAAATAATCCACATGCACTGATAAGTCGTTCCATGGCTATTGCATACTCCGCAAGAAACTTTTGTCTCTCTCATGTTTGAAAGGCACGATCACCAGCATCTCCTAACCCTGGGACAATAAATTTTTTGTCATTGAGAGATGAATCAACATCACAGATGAAATAGTGTACGTCAGGATAGTTTTTACAAAGTGCATCAACTCCTGGCTGTGATGCAATAATTGAAAGGAGATATAGGTGTTGAACACCCCAGGCATTGAGTTTGTCGATTACTGCCGATGCAGAGCCACCCGTCGCAAGCATGGGATCAAGAATGATTGCCACATCAATCGGGTTAGTCTTCGGTATTTTGCTGTAGTACTCGACTGGTTGTGCCGTTGCTTCATCTCGATACATGCCAAGATGCCAGACTTCAGCAAAGGGCAAGAGATCAAGGGCCGTATCAACCATACTCAGACCAGCACGCAGAATGGGAACGAGCCCAATGGAGTGAGAGATTTGTTTACCTTGAAATAGAGCCAGTGGTGTTTCTACCTCATAAGAATCACTCGCAAGGTTTTTGGTGGCTTCGGCTACAAGCAAGGTCGTGAGGCGGCGAAGAAGCCTCCGAAACTGATCTGCCTCCGTCTTCTTGTCACGAAGCGTGGTAATATGATGCTTCGCAAGGGCATGATCGAGAATGTGAATGGACATGAGATACCGTAGTCAAAACATAAGAAGTGTTTAATGCAAAAATGATTACGACGAATGAGTACGAGACGCTGCAGAGAACCGGTCTGGCAACAAGACACCTAAAGTCGTTTGTCGTACAAGTTGCCCGGTTGCGTTGGCAATAAGGACGCGGAGTGAGTCATCACAGAATTCAGCTAGAGTTTGACGGCATGCGCCACAAGGGGCAACACCACCTGAAGCTGCAATGGCAATCGCGAGAAATTGTCGGTTCCCAGCCACAACCGCATTTGCCAATGCAGATTGTTCGGCGCATATGGTCAGTCGTGAAGAGGCGTTCTCAATGTTACATCCAGTAAAGGTGCGGCCATCTGTTGTGAGAATGGCTGAACCAACCGCAAATTGTGAATATCGCGCATACGCTGATTCACGTGCTTCAGACGCAAGTTTGCATAGTGCGTTATCGTTCATGACTCTTTCTCAGAACCAGTGTTGATTCGCTCAAAAATGAGAGGTGTTGGATTTGCAGTAGGAGGCCGTTGGCAGTCGAGAAGGATGGTATTAGTCAAAAGATGTTGGGCCTTGAGTAGCGTTTCCTTTGATCGATACCAGACTCGACACCATGGCTGGTTATTTTCAACGTAATCACCAATCCTGACAAGCATCTCAATCCCAACAGCATGATCAATGGTATCACCTATTTTGGATCTCCCTCCTCCTAATGCGGTGATAGCCTGTCCAAAGTGATGACAATTGATGTGTTTGATCCATCCGGTATGAGGGATGAGTAATTCACGTGACGAAAGAGTTTCTTTGGGTAGCGGAAGCGTTCCTCCTTGCGCAAGGATCATTCTTTGAAAACGTTCATATGCTGAACCATCATCAAGATAGGACGCTAACTGCTTCTGCGCTTCATCGAACGTCCTGCTACGATCAGCGGCTACTACTAATTCTGCACCAAGTGAGAGAGTGAGTTCCCGAACATCTCGTGGACCGGTTCCTTTGAGCACATCGAAAGACTCAATGACTTCAGCTGCATTGCCAATCATTTGACCTAATGGCTGATCCATATTTGTAATCAGGGCCGCCGTATTGAGGCCAAAGTGCTTGCCAACTGAGCACAATGAATGAGCAAGAGTACGTGCGTTATCTGTACTTTGCATAAATGAACCACTTCCATACTTAACATCAAGAACTAATGAATCAATGTTTTCAGCAAGTTTCTTACTCAGAATACTTGCAGTAATCAGTGGAACGGATGCAACGATGCCAGTGACATCTCGCAGGGCATAGAGTTTGCGGTCAGCAGGTGCTATTCGTGGAGTTGCCCCAGTAATCACGCAGCCAACTGTTTCGACGATGTGCTGCATTTCATGTTCATCGAGGTCGGTCCGAAACCCAGAGATCGCTTCAAGTTTGTCGAGTGTCCCTCCGGTTGGGCCAAGTCCACGACCCGATATCATCGGTACCCGAAAACCACAACAGGCTAAGAGTGGAGCAAGAATCAATGACGTTTTATCACCAATCCCACCTGTTGAATGCTTGTCAACCACCGGGCTGCCAGTTGACCACTGAAGAATTATGCCTGAATGCAGCATGCTCTCTGTGAGGTAAATGGTTTCTTGATTGCTCATTCCGTTGAGGAAAATGGCCATGCCAAGCGCAGACATTTGATAATCAGGAATTTTGTCCTGGCAGTATGATTCGATGACCCACTGAATTTGTGAGGAATCCAGTTCTTTGCCATCACGTTTCTGATGAATGACATCAATGATATTCATGGCAGGCCGGCCGATCGAAGGTCACAAACTCATTTGTTGAAGACTGTGTCACACGTCAGAGTTCGAAAGAATTCGAATATGGAGGGTTCAGTAATAGGAGATATATCGTCTTGATGATAAGTGTATGTTGAGGCTGTTTCTTTAGCCTGCATCAAACGATGCAAGTATCAAAGCATACGCCACATCTTGTGTTGCCATTCCGATTTTGTTTTGCGTGCATGAATCAGAAAAAACACATGTCATGTCCACAGACATCGATGATTCGAAACAGGACTTAGTCTTCAGCAACAAGTGTCGACGTATCGATCTCGGTGCTCTTCAACTGTTCCATCATATCCCTCCGATTAATGGAGCGATTAAGAGCCTCTTGTGGCTCGATAAGGCCGTCCTGCACATGCTTGAGCAGGGCTTTATTCAGCAGTACCATGCCATCTTTTCCACCTACCTGCATAGCGGAATCGATCTGAAAGGTCTTGCCTTCGCGGATAAGATTACTGATGGCATTCGTGCAGATCATAATCTCCAAGGCAGCGATTCGTCCTTTTGGAACTTTTTTACATAGAGTTTGAGCAATGACTCCCTTGAGGCTACTGCCAAGCATGGTGCGAATTTGGGACTGTCGATCAGCTGGAAACTGATCGATAATACGGTCAACTGTGGATGCTGCAGTTGTTGTATGCAATGTACCAAACACAAGGTGGCCAGTCTCAGCTGTTTCAATGGCAATGTGTGTTGTTTCCAGATCTCGCATTTCACCTACGAGGACGATGTCAGGATCTTCTCGCAACGCTGCACGGAGGGCTCGAGAAAAAGACTTCGTGTGATGATGAACTTCACGTTGATTGATCAGACATTTTTTATTGTTATGAACAAATTCAATCGGATCTTCAATTGTAATGATGTGGTCTTTTCGGCTGTTATTGATATGGTCAATCATTGCGGTCAGCGTTGTACTTTTTCCGGAACCAGTCGGCCCAGTTACCAGGACAAGACCTTTTGATAATGTGCAAAGATCCAAGATCGAATCTGGGAGATTGAGTTGCTCAGCCGTCAGAAAATCATTTGGAATGATTCTGAAAACACCTCCAGGTCCACGGCGATCTCGAAAGGCATTGCAACGAAAGCGGGCAACGCCCGGTAGCTCATAAGCAAAGTCTGCATCTCCAGTCTCATCAAATTCCTTGCGAGAATTCTCAGGCATAATTTCATGGAGCATCTTGAGCACGTTCTCTGGCTCCAGAGGATCGGCCTTTAATGAAGACATGGTTCCATGCACTCTCAGAAGTGGTGGAGAACCGGTGCTCAAGTGGAGGTCAGAACCTTCGTGCTTGTGTAACGCTTGGAAATATACATCGATTTCTGCCATGGCTCACTCTCCAAAAAGATGTCAATGAACTCTCTACTATCGTTGATGTACGCATATCAAGGAGAACGCAATGAATGATGCCAATACGGCGAGAAGACCACTCAAAGACTGTCGCTACACTATAATCTGGAGAAAGATCTATTCGCAAACGTTGTCTGGCGAAGCGAGACGTGCGAAACAGATCGGGTCAGAAAACTGACTTGTCAGAGCAGATTTTTCATGCTCTTCTTCACGTGTGCCTGTCAATCTACAATGTAGAAATCACTTTTGCGGTAGATGCGTTGTGGCAATCTTTTTGTCATTGAAACAGTGTGCCTGAGCCAGACACTAGAGAGGACACACTGCATTCGTGTTGTGGCAGGAAGAACCTCATAGGCAGTCATTCGGACGTTTCTATTTGGGCTCAGTTTAAAACAATGAGAGAACTCAGCAGAATAATTGGCTTCTGTATTCCTGTCACCGTCACACTGTGTGTGTCACTTTTTTCTTCTCAACTCATAGCTCAAGATTCAGTTAATGATAAAGGGGGTCCAAAAACTGCTGATATCAATAAAGACGAGAATGATACGTTAGTCGACTTGAGTGCAAAACAAGAAGAGACACCTGCGTTACAGAATGAACAAACGTTCTCTGAGGCAGATGCTATTCGGCAGGTGATGGACAAAGTTTCCCAAGACCCTGCGTTAGCGGAAGATATCAAATCGAAAGCCCAAGAATTCTTGCTTGCTGCGCTCAAAGATATTGAACGACGGCAAAAAGCCAGCCAGAGAATTGAGCAACTTCAGCAATCAGCAGCCTCAGCATCAAAAAGAAAAGAAGCTGCACAGACCCTCTTGGATAGTCCTCCTGAGTCACTCTCTACCGAAGTGCATGAAGGCTCTTCGGCAGATGAGATAGCAAAGGTAGTCAAAAAGATTGAGGGGGAATTACTGTCGCTGAATCAACAACTCAAGATGATTCAGGAAGAGATAAGCAATAGAAAACTGGAGTCAAAAGAACTCCCGGCACGTATCGCTGAACTTGAGGGAACGAAAGACAGCGTTCTTCAAGCAGATGATGGCGATTCAAAGATTAATCCTGTCGTCAGTGAGTCAATGGCTCTAGCGTCTCAGGCATCACAGGCAGCCGTTGAGGTAGATATTCAGCTTTGTCGACAAAAGATGATCACCTATGAGGCAGAGGTCAACGTATTGCCTTTAGAAGAGGAGGTGGTTCGTCGTGAGAT
Source organism: Planctomycetaceae bacterium (assembly GCA_902629495.1). Next base: position 23,449 of record CACORA010000008.1, on the reverse strand, counting down.
TGAAAATAAGACAAAAGTATTAGAGAAGGCCACAAATCTTAGTTCAGATAAACGAAAGACAGACGTTGTGGCACAGATTGCATCGTTTCGTTCTGAAGTACAGGGAGCAGATGCAGCCATCAGAAAACAGCTGGAAGTAAGTCTCAAGCATCTCGAATCATGGCCAGATTACATCGTGCAATCGCATAGAATGAAAGATGAATTACTGAATCTCGTTGAAGAATCACGAAGCCTTGAGGAAGATTATAAAAAGACAAAACAGCTTATAGAAACTGATAAGTCAATCAGTTCTGGACTCAGTCGTTCAGTGGGTTCACTTCTCCAACGCAAGCAAATTATGCTTGCCAAGAAGTCCTTGTTGCTCGCAGGATCTCATGCTCAAGCGATATCGCTGGATAATGCGCAGGAAAAACTTGCCGATATTGATACCCGGCTGGAAGAAATAGCCCAAGATGTTGAGGACGTAGGTCTTAGCCTTATTCCTCCAGTTATCCAATCAGAAAAAAAGCTTCTTCAGGCGATGAGCGCAGATATCGACAGATCTCTTGTCGATACACTCATTCCTCTAGGCGTGCGGTATGAAACGTTTGCGCGGATGATCAAGGAATATGATGCAACCATCAGTAAGAATCTTTTATGGGTGCGTGCTGATAAACCATTTCGACTTCATGACGTTCAATCAATCTGGAGTATCTCCGATTGGTTTGAGACAAAAAGGCTGAAGTCTATTTTTGTGTCCTTTTCGAACGGTGTTGCAGCACAGCCCATTCTCGCTGCAGTTCTTTTGATCACGATTATTTTGGTCATTGTTCTGAATCGATGGTTTGTTATTCAGATAACAGCCATCGGTGCAACCATTAATGGCAGTAATGCCATGAAACTTCGTCCGACGCTCCAGGCAATTGGGTGTACGATCTGCGCAGCTCTTCCTGTGTGGCTTCCGATTCAAGTATTTTCGTGGTTCTTAGGAGGACGTGCTGACCCTGAGTCGACGTCTGTGTTTGTTGCACAAGCAGCTGCGACGGCCGGTCTCGTTTTCTTGCCTCTGGAGATGCTGCGACAATTAATTCGGCCCCATGGCGTTGCGGTTGTGCATTTCAATTGGCCTTCACCTGTGATTAATCCACTGAGGCAGGCTGTTCGTCGAACTGCCTGGATTGGTCTATCGATGGTGTTTGTAACCCACTTCCTGCTCTTGCAACGCAGCATTCACACAGAGCTTTCATCACTTGCCCGACTATCATTTGCTGGCCTGATGCTATTTGTTGCGTTCTTGCTTGCAAGATTACTTCACCCTCAAAGAGGCGTGAGTGCAGCACTCCTTGCGTATCGACCACATGGACCAGTTGCACAACTTATCTGGCTATGGAGGCCACTGATTGTTGCTATTCCCATTGCTCTTATTGGTCTAAGTTTTGCTGGCTATACCTATGCAGCAATCCAGCTCACAGTGGCATTGTATGAAACAATCTGGTCTATCGTGGCTGCTGCAGTCCTGCAGGGCATTGCGATGCGGTGGCTGCTCGTATCGAAGCGGCGTATTGCGCGTCAGCAACTACGTGAGCGTGCAGAGCTTCGTGAGCATGCCGAGGCGTCTGGTACCACCTCGGATGTCCTTGACGTCAATCAGATGCAACTTTCAGAAATTGACCAGCAAACGAGACGATTGATCAATGCCATTATCATTATTGGAACAGTCATTGTGGTGTATTGGATTTGGTCGCCAGTTCTCCCAGCCTTGTTATTCCTTGATTCTGTTGTGTTATGGGAACTCCGCGCACCGGACGGTACTGTCACGAGTGTTGTTACGCTCAACAACCTCTTGATCGCTATTCCCACACTCTTACTCACATTTATTCTTGTGCGGAATGCGCCTGGCGTGCTTGAGGCTGCGGTGCTTCGGCATCTCCCACTTGATAATGCTGCTCGTTATGCCGTTACATCACTGACCACGTATACGGTAGCAATTTGTGGAATCATTCTAGCCGCTGGAATACTTGGCTTACGTTGGAGTAGTGTTCAATGGATGGCAGCCGGTCTGAGCGTGGGGCTGGGGTTTGGCTTGCAAGAGGTTGTGGCAAACTTTGTGTGCGGGATCATCCTTTTATTTGAGCAACCCATTCGGGTTGGAGATGTTGTTACCGTTGACTCAATATCTGGTGTCGTCTCCCGAATTCGCATGCGAGCAACAACTGTGACGACGTGGGATCGGCAAGAGTATGTGATTCCAAATAAGGATCTTATTACTGGGCGCGTGACGAACTGGACATTGTCAGACTCAGTCAATCGTGCAGAACTTCGAGTGGGCGTTGCCTACGGTACAGACACCCGGCGAGTCTGTGAGCTGCTCCGTGAGATCTGTTCAGACATACAATATATTCTCAAAGATCCAAAACCGGTTATCACGTTTGAGGAATTTGCAGATTCGACACTGAATATTGCAATTCGTTTTTATCTTGCCAATCTCGATCATCGTCTTGGAACGATCAGTGAAATCCATACTCGTATTCATGAGCGATTCAATGAAGAAGGGATTGAAATCGCATTTCCACAAATGGATGTTCACATGAAAAACGAAACAGCACACTAAAGATAAAACATGCGCTATGGTTTCCCAGAGTATTTCTCCGGGATCTGCAGGCGGACGGCAACAGGCAGATGATCACTCGCAAAGCGCCCAGCTAAGGTTTTTGGATTTTCTATGTGGTAATCGTGGACAACAACATCTGGGCTAATAAAAACATGATCAATGATCTTCTCAGGCTTGAGAACGTTGAATCCATTGAATGTACTGTTTGGTCCGAGTGGTTGAGAAAGTGAGCGCTGGCGAGCATCTTCGAAGATGGTACGTGCATTATCTGAAGCAAGAATGTTTGTATATGGGGTAGAGCCTGAAAGACAGTTGAAGTCACCCATGAGAATACGATTTTCTTTGCCATTCAGTGCTTTGGCTTTGTCGTGTAGCACAATCCCACTGTTCTCTCTTGCCATCTTTCCTCGATGATCAAAATGTGTGCTGGCACACCACATAATCTGGCCGGTTGCTTTGATCTCGAGGATCACCCAGCTGCAGACTCGTGGGAGCGCGGCATCCCATCCCGTGCTCCCAACGATCGTTGGTGTCTCTGATAACCAGAAGGTTCCTGCATCAATACGATCGAAGAGACGTTCTCTGTAGAAAACAGGTGAATACTCACCTTGCTGTTTTCCATCATCCCTGCCAACGCCATACCAGTTGAAAGACGGGAGTCGTTGCTCAAGATCAAGAAGTTGTCCGTGTGTTACCTCCTGAAGTCCAAGAATGTCACCTTTCCTCAGGTATGCTGCAACCGTGTCAACACGATGAGGCCATGCATCTTTTCCATCCTTGGGATTTGCAAAACGAATGTTGTAGGTAATACATGTGAACGGTTCGGAGGCAGTTGCCCCCTGTGTGTGGAACAGGCATGCAAGTGCAACAATACTAATAAGATGTCGGTGAAGTTGATACATGGTGAAGCGAGTGACTGTACCGGTTTAAGAGCAACTCTTTTTGTAGTTATACAAGGCCTTCTGTTTGATAAGGAATGTCAGCAGTGGCCAAAACAGCAATGAAGGTCATGGCAAGAGAATGAATGTGCTTGCGGCACCCCGGACAAAATAGCCATGGGGGACCATCGAACAACGTGTTCACGAGGTGTTCACGAGCAGAGTGTCCACTCGAGAAAGTGAAAAGAGAGGAAACATGCGCAAACCACAGTTTCTTATTAACTGCATGAAATTCAATGTCAATCGAAGACATGTGTGGTTCAGCGAAACATAACGATTATTCACATTTTTTTGCTTTTTTAGCAAGAAATAAGTCGTCTTCCAGAAAGAAATGGTTGTTTACCGCATATCCCAGAAAAATGTGGACAAATTTTATGAAAACTCAGGAATAATTCGCTTGAACCATGCCGATTTAGTGTATAGTTTAGTCGTAATTGGGAGGGGCGTTTGTCTACCAGGCGTCTTATTCTTTTTTCTATTTAATTTATCCTTCGAAGGAATTTAGAGATGAAAAAACTAGGAAGAAAGGGCTTCACGCTGGTTGAATTACTAGTTGTGATTGCCATTATTGGTGTTTTGATTGGTTTGCTTCTGCCAGCCGTTCAAGCAGCTCGTGAGGCAGCTCGCCGAAGTGCTTGTACAAATAAGATGAAGCAGTTGCAGCTAGCAGTATTGAACTACGAAAGTTCGAATAGTCGATTCCCTGCACAGGGACGTTCTCCAGAGCTCTATTCAATCCTTGGAAATTCTCAAGGGTGGGATCGATGGGGCTGGACCTTGCTTGTTCTTCCATTTGCTGAAGAAACGAATCGCTATGACACCATCATAGGCAAAATTCGTTCAACGAATGGCAAGGGCTATAGGCCATGGAATTCAAATGCCGGTACGCGTCCTGAGCTTGTTCAAGACATGCCGATGTTTCACTGTCCTTCGGATCCCAACACAGCCTCGAATGCTGGTGGGAACACACCTGCTCGGACAAACTACCGGGGTAATCGAGGTGATGTTTTCTTGGAAAGATGGCATACCGCGAAGCGGGGTCCATTTTGCGTCGGCAAGACTGGAAACATGGGCAATAATCCACGAGATCAGGCTGTGTTTATGGCCGATATTATGGATGGAACCTCCAACACAATTTCACTTGGTGAGGCAAAGATCGCCGATGCCTCTCATATGCACAGTAAGGGTGGGTACACCATCACGAGTGGTCTGAATCAAAATTCAGCTCCAAGTGTGTGTGGAGCATTGCTTGGCAATGATGGCATCTATACAGGAACAGCGCCATCGAATTTTGGCCAGGGTCCTGGTGTGCGGGCATTCGATTCAGAGGAAGGTTTCACATCTTTCTTTACGGCTGCTCCACCGAATTACCCCCGTTGTGCTAATAACCATGAAGGTTGGAATTGCCAGCCTGCAAGTAGTTATCACCCTGGTGGTGCTTCTATGGCTATGATTGATGGATCAGTCAAATTCATTAACGATAATATCGATAGTGATGTAACGACTGCTCAAAACAACAACGCGAACAATCCCGTTGGCCAAAGTGTTCGCGGTGTCATTGGTCGGTTGGGCACCATTGCCGGTGGTGAGACTGCCAGCCTTCCTTAGGATTTTTTCGTTGCCTATGTTTGCTCCAGTATCTGCGGCAATGGGTTTATGCCTGTTGCCGCAGTGCCGGGGTAAGCGGGCACAGGGCCTTAACATATCTTTTCAATGTGAGGAGAGTCTCTTGGCTACTTTTTTTGTGTTTCAGAAAACGGTTAATCGTTCACGGGTGTGCATGTTTTTTGCTGCCTTGGCTGTTACAGCTATTGTGGGTTGCGGTGGTGGTTCGAGTGGTCCAGCCGTATCGGCAGTGAAGGGCGTTGTTACGCTTGATGGTTCGCCTGTCGCAGATGCACTTGTTGCATTCACGCCAAACGATCCATCGGGTGTTTCTGCAGTTGGAAAAACTGGAGCAGACGGTTCATTTACGCTCAGTGCAACCGGTGCGAAGCCGGGGGCTGGAACGGTTCCTGGTTCGTATGTTGTAACGGTTGAGAAAAAGGTTTTTCCGAAGCCACCAAACATTACTGAGGATGATCCTCGGTATGGGACTCCAGAGCAGGAAAAGCTGGAAAGAGAAGCTGCCGAAGCAGAGCCTGAATATGTTGTGCCACAGGCATACGGTGATCAGAAGACATCAGGGCTTACAGCATCGGTAGAAAGTGGTGGTGGCGAGTTCACGTTTGCGTTGGAATCGTCGTTTGAGGGGAAATAAGTTCATTCTCCTGTCTTCGTGTGTGCTGCACACGTAAGGACGTATCTGAGCAGCGTTCGCAAGGATGCGACACGCTCAGGTATGATTCCTTGAATTCTTGTGCAGTGTTGTGAGGATCAGTGCACGCCATCACGCTGGAATGCATTTCAGCTGATGCTGTTGTGTACGTATGCTGTGGGCATGAATGGCAGCTTTTCCCCTGAGGTGATTGCGACATGCAAGGTCATGAAGATTGAGACCACCATGGTATGTGAGACGCTTCCGTCGCACTGAAAACAAGGTGTGAAGAAAGAGGCAATGGACCTCCAGAATGGTAGGCTTACGTGGTTGATACAGAATGACGCATCTGTCACGTTGTTGCGCCAGACTCGGTTAAGGTTGTATCCTGCGTGAACTGTTTCGTGCGATAAAGAATTTTGTATGAATCATTCATAGGCGTTACCACATGAGCGTTTCTGGTCGAATCGTGAACGCAGCAACACATGGTTTAGTGGTAGTTGCTGCTCTTTGGTTAAGTGGAATCTTTGGCTGCTCGGAAAAAGATGAATTCCAAAACAATTCATTTGTTTCTCAGAAACCAGTTCCATCAACGCCGCGAGTGTATCAGGCGAATGTTGCCATGCGGCCATGGTTTTGCGATGTCCGGAAGGCATGGAACCTTGATGCAAAAAATACGTCTGGGCCAGTCGGTTCGTTTTTTATGCCACAGAGCATGGGCAACGGTGCAGCTCTTTTGGATGCCAATGGAGATGGGAAGCTTGATATCTATCTGCTCAATTCCGGTGGCCCTGAGTCGCGTAGTACGAATCAGCTGTTTATCCAAACCGAGAGCGGCCATTTTGAGAATAAGACAAAAGGATCTAACGCAGATAGCAGTGGTATTGCTTGTGGCGTTGCGATTGCTGATGTGGATAACGATGGACGCTCTGATATTTTTGTGAGTGAATATGGCGGATTACGATTATTTCTCAATATCGGAGAAGGTCAATTTCGTGATGTGACGCATGAAAGTGGACTTACGAATTCAGAATGGGGTGCATCAGCGTCATTTTTTGATTATGACCGAGACGGGCGATTAGATCTTGTGTTGGCGAGGTATGTCTCCTTTTCGCCAGAAGGTCTGTGTTTTCATAATGATGGTGATCGGGATTTTTGTGGGCCAAAAAATTTAGCCAAGGTGCCGGCTGTACTTTTTCATAATGATACGGTGGTGCGTGGGGAACCACGATTCAGCGATGTCAGTGAGTCTTCTGGGCTGGCCAGTCTTTCAGGTGCGGGGCTTGGGGTTTTATGTGCAGACTTTGATGGTGATACGTGGGATGACATTTTCATCGCAAATGATCAGCAAGCGAATTACTTATGGATGAATCAACATGACGGTACATTTAAAGAGGAGGGTTTATTAAGAGGTGTGGCCACCGATGTTGTAGGGAACGTGGCGGCAAATATGGGCATTGCTTGGGGGGATGTGGATGGGGATGGTTTTGACGATCTTTTTGTCACCCACCTTGGAACAGAACTTCACACACTGTGGAAGCAGGGGCCACAAGGGTTTTTTCAAGATGCGACTGCGACAACGAATATTGTGCATGCACAAAGAGGAACAGGATTTGGGACGGTGCTTGCAGATTTTGACTTGGATGGAGATCTCGATCTGGCGTGGGTGAATGGACGCGTCCAGCGGGGTCAACCGGTTGATGAACCAACAGTTGCCCCGTTTTGGAGGCCGTATGCCGAGTTGAATGGTTTGATGATGAATAATGGAAGTGGCCAATTCATGGATGTTTCATCTTCAAATGATGCATTGTGTGGGAGAGCAAATGTTGCAAGAGCATTGTGCGCTGGTGATATTGACAATGATGGAGATATCGATCTGCTTGTGGGCCTGACTGATGGTCATCCACTCTTGCTTGAGAACATTGCTTCCCAACAGGGGCATTGGATGACCATTCGTGCGATGCTCTCAGAACAAGCCCGTGATGCATATGGTTCTATCATTACCGTGCTTGCGAAGGGGCAACGATGGCAGCGATTGGTACAACCAGGATCAAGTTACTTTTCGAGCCATGATCCGAAAGCTGTATTTGGTCTTGGATCCATACAAGAAATTGAGAGTATTTCCATTCGGTGGCCGAATGGCCAGCGCGAAAAGTTTCCAGGAGGTACAGTAAATAGACATATCACCCTCATTCAGGGAGAAGGGAGCCCTGAATGAAATCACCGTGGTTACGTTTTGTGTTCGGCATTCTTTTTGCGGGAGTCTTGTTTTTTTATTGCAGAACGGTCTTCATGGTCCCGAAAGATATGGATCTCCCCGGAGATGGGATTTCATTTCGTGACCCTCAAGTGATGGCAGCTTACGAGAAGGCTCGAAGCAATGTGATTGGATCACCAACATCCGCTGTTGCCTGGGCCCAACTCGGTCTTCTTTTTGCGGCACATCATGAGGATCATCCAGCGATTGAGTGCTTGGAACAGGCGAGGGCACTTGATGAGCACGAATGGAGATGGCCTTATTTTCAATCTGTCTTATATGCAAAGTCTGACCTTGATGTTGCGTTGTCGGCTGTCACAAAAGCAATTCAAAAGAGTTCTTCAGAAATATGGCCCCGACTCCGACAGGCTGATTGGTTGTTGAGCCTTGGCCAGGTTGAAGCTGCTCGTCAGGTATTTGAAGCACTCATGCAAGACTACCCAGACGCAGCAATCGTTGCTCTTGGCAGGTCTCGGGTACTTCTTGCTGAGGGAGACATACAAGTTGCCTATGAGGAGGTACAAAAAGCACTCATTCATCCGTCAACGCAACGGGCTGCACATGAACATCTTGCACGCATTGAAGCGATGCGAGGGAATACCACACAAGCTGCAGATGCAGCGACAAAGGCACGTGGCCTTCCGTTTGATAAACCGTGGCCTGATGACCCATGGATACAAGCGATTCATGCAAGTGAGATAAGCAAGCAAGCAATCTTTGACAAAATTGTCATCGCTGAGCAATCGGGAAATATCCCTGCGACTCGAGAATTGATTCGAGAACTTGTTAGGTTGTATCCAGAAGTTGATCTGCTTGCTCAGGGTGAGCTTGAAATGCAGAAGTCCAACTTCTTGGCCGCCGAGAAGTATTTTCGTGCGGGCTTATCGTTTGATCCCTCCTCAATTGAGTTAGAAGAGTTTCTTGCAGAAGCGGTTGCGCAGCAGGGAAGAAAGGAAGAAGCTGCCGAGCTTCTTCAGAATATTTTGTCTCGTGAACCGAGTTATGCGCCAGCGTGGAGGAGACTTGCTGAGTACCTCAGTGATATTGACCCCGAAGCCTCTCGTAAAGCTGCGGCTCAGGCAGCATGGTATGGACAGGCCGTGGAATAGAGAGCGATCAGCCGATGGGCCCATACAACAAACGTTTTACGTAACAAACAGACATCACCGTACCTGTTCTCCTCTCAATGGCATCTGTTCCAAGATGATTTTTTGAGTGTTGTTGTGCTTGAGAGTCGGTTGAACGTGTATGAATGTGATTGTGTACCGATTCAAAAAGCATGAGCGATCGTATGCGTGTACACTTACGTGTATTGGGAGGTGGATGAATGGCTATGTTTTCATATGCACGATTGAGCGTTATGGTTGTCCTCATACCACTGTGCTTTTGTTGTCTCCAGTCATATGCGTTGGAAGCGGGAGACGCATCCCAGCAGTTTCTTATGGCAATGCGAGGTGGGAATCAGCATGTCCCAACAGACCAGCAACTCAAACAATACACTCGTATTTTCGATTTTATTGATAGCGATGGAGACGGGCAGCATACTCAGAAAGAGTTTGTCGATGATGGAACCTACCTGACCCCTCAGGCAAGGCAGGGTATTTTTCGTGCAGCTGATTCGAATAATGATGGACTGGTTACGAAGAAGGAATACATTGAGAATCGCATTATTACAGATGAGGCAAAGGAGATTTTTGTCTCGCTTGATGCCAATAACAATGGCATATTGTCGAAGAGGGAGTTTCTCGATAGTGGTAGAATCAAGGACAGAAGTCTTGCAGAACGTGTCTTTGAGGCGTTTGATCGGGATGGTGTTGAAGAAGTATCGCTACCGCGGTATCTGCAGGTTTGGGGGCGTTGGGCGAGAATACAACAGTGACTGAGTGTTCTACGAACGGTCCGTCACGTATGGGAACAGCCTTAACCAACCGGAGCAAGTGTGAGGTTAAATTGATTCTGTGGCGACGTGTTGACTTGATGAAGTGTCGGAGAGTAGTCAGTGACTGAAACGATACGATCACGTCTAAACTCCAAAAGACGTAACCATCCATCTCCTCCATTTGGCTTCATTTGAAAATTGACAAGCATTTGATGAACGTCTCTGCCGCCAGGGGTCTTCGTCGAAAGCCGCCCCAAACCATCACCTAGGACATGGCCATTAAGCGTCAGGATGAAGTTTTCATGTTGGCATATAAGGTTTTTCCAAAGTTCTTCCCCGTCCATCACATCATTGCCTGTGGTGCGAGCCATGCCATAGGAATGAGGGTTCCACTTCTGCTTGCTGCCATACTGCTTCCAGTCATAACGAGTTTCATCGTAATAGACATAGGCATGTGTAATAAGAATGGCTTCTCGATCAGAATACTTTGTAACGATTTCATTTGCCCAGCGAACAACATCTGCACGCGGTCCAAACTCTAATGCTAAAACAATAAAAGACCGGTTGCCCACAGTGAAAAGATGATAGGTATTCTCCATATGAGAGGGTTCCTTGTCATAGGTGCCTCCAAAGCACGATTCTGCACGTGCTTTTTCCACGGGAAAATACTTATTGAGTAATGTCGTTCGGTCCTTCCCGTTCCCATTGATACTGTAGTCGTGGTTTCCTGGAACCATGCAGTATGGCACATGGCCATCCAAATGCGACATGGCTTGAAGAGCAATGTCCCATTGAGCTGGGGAATTACGATTTGTGATATCACCAAGGTGAAGGATAGCTTTGATATTCCATGATTCTTTATTGTCTACAAGCCATTGAGTCTGGGCATAAAAACCTTCGGGGGACATTTGGCAGTAGTTCTGAGTGTCGGGGAGAACGGCAATCGTAAAACTATCTTTTTCGTTTTTCGTGGGTGCGCCAGGTTTTTCATCCTGCTCTGTTGAAGCAGCTTCAACGACATCTGTTTGAAGAGGGCGGAGTGTGGATGCGACTGGAACAAGAAGTCCTGATTTCATTGCATGCCGTCGACTCAGTTTTTTCATCATGATGTTCCTTCAGGATCGTTTTTGGCACGAATTACCAGATCCATAAAATGTATATGGATAGTGATATTCTTGCATTCATTCAGAAGGACGTTTAGAAAAAATAGAAAAGCTGGAATCCTTGCCGATTTATCTAAACCGTTTTTCCCTCGACCAAGCACCGGATATCTGTATTCACGATGGTCGCGTTAGTGGAGTGCCACGACGATTCGCATGTTGGATGTCACGTTTTATCGAACCGGTTGCCCATGGTTCCGGAGTTTGGCCACAACATCCAGGCTAAGAATACCGCGAATCTTAAAGGCGAGAGCCGGCTTTTTGTCGAGCAACTTATTCAGGCTCTCTTGAGGCCAGACAAACACCAGGCTGGGCTCAATGGCGACAACATCTGCCGTTGCCTTTTCGCCTGAAAGAAAACTCATCTCACCAACAAATTGTCCTGGGGTATCACGGTCTATGACACCCCCGGCTGAACGTACTTCCAAAGCACCCCGCTGAAGCACCTGAATATCGCGAACGACTGTATCACGTTGTACAACCGTCGTTCCAGTTTCAATCTTGCGCCACTCACCGACTTTGAGAAGCTGGCGAAACTCACCTGGTGTCAATTCAGAAAAGACATTGTCGTACAGTTCTTGCTCAGGACCATCGAGTCGACGCGGCCGACGTTCCCTCAGCAGGATACCAATCTGTATAAGGTTCACACTGATAAATAGTGCATTCCATCCGATTGGTGCCCATAGAATATGATCACTGCAGTGACAATAGAACGGGAGAAGTGAGAGACCTGCAAAAATCGTCAGCACACGTAGCCAGAGAATATCGCGAACGAGGTAGGAAATAAGATAAAGAACATTGGCAACATGAACCATGTCTTCTACGCATGGGCAATATATCACGACCATGAATAACAACGCTGGATCCATCAGTACATCTCCTTCGTAGAAACGATTCGAAGAACGTGCCCCTCAACGCATATTGCTGACAATAGTTTTGACACACTGTTTCTGTCTCATGTGATTTGATATTCCTGTGTTGTTGGTGATTTTTCCCTTCCGATTGGCCATGACATTTCCCTTTTTCTCTGCCTGGATCATTCGGGCAAAAGCAAGAAGCAAAGCAGCCTTCCATGTAGACGGTCGATGAAGCAATTCCACTCGTCGTAGAAGACGTCGATCTGCATAAGGAGGTATTCGCTTACCGCAGCCATATGTGCAAACTGTCTCAGTCGCAGTGAATAATGATCTCAGGCAATAGTCCCTGTAGCAAAATGAGTGAGACTACACAACACATATCAACACTAATGTCGAATGTGAGAGAATAGATAGTTACTTTTTCTCATGCTTTTCACGACATGATGGAATACTGCTCCAAGTTGCAACGGTATTCTGAGGTCCTAAACTCCCAAGTGTGTTTTACCAAGTGCTTCTTTCAATTATCGAGATCATAGCCCAAAGGACAACGATGAGAATCCAATTCAATTTCATGGTGGGAGGCTTCATCTTCATTTGTGTGGTCATTGGTAGCTACGCTCATGCGGAGAATAGACGCCCCAATATTCTGTTCTTCTTTGCAGATGATTGGGGCCGCTATGCCAGTATCTATGCTGATAAAGACAAGCCTTCGCTCAACGACGTAATCTCAACACCCAACATTGATCGGATTGGTCGGGAAGGAGTGGTCTTCGAAAATGCCTTTGTTCCCGTTGCGTCGTGTTCACCGTGTCGTGCTTCGCTGGCAACGGGACGTTACTTCTGGAACTGTGGTTCTAATGCGTTCCTGAATAGTAAGGGAAGCAGTTGGGAGGGGTACGATAATCCCATGAAGAACCTGCCCAAGTTCGGTGATCTTATACGCGAAAGTGGTTACTACACACAGCGTTCGCGAAAAACATTCGCCTTCAATCCAAGTGCACGGCCGAAGAGTGTGCGGTCTTTGGGTACAGTTGGGTATGAACGGTATGGGCTCTATGTTGGAACGGCGGATGATCAGGTTGAAAGGCAACGGAGACACAACGAGATTGTTGAAAACTGCCGCAAGGAAATACAGCAGGTGCTTGCTGGCAGATCTCAAGAGCAGCCCTTTTTCTTTGTTTTTGGCAGCATCAACACCCACCGTCCTTACACTCCTGATTCGGGAAAGAATCTTTGGGGCATTGAACCAGATGATCTCAAGGGACTGTTACCAAAGTTTCTTCCCGATGCCCATGATGTGAGGCGCGACTTTTCAGATTATCTGGGCGAAGTGCTGGCCCTTGATCTGATGCTTGGAGCGATGCTTGAGGAGTTAGAGTCTTCTGGTGAACTCGACAATACCGTGGTCATTCTTTCTGGTGACCATGGCATTCCCGGAATCCCCCGTGGGAAGACGAACTGCTATGATCTCGCCACGCGTGTGCCGTTACTGGTCCGATGGCCTAACGGGATTCTTGCTGGCAGACGAGTCAATGATTTTGTAAGCACCATGGATGTGGGGCCAACGCTGCTTGATCTCACGGGAAGCAAAGTGCCCGCCAGTATGGATGGCCGCACCTTCTTTCCTCAACTCACAAGCAACAAGAGTGGTTGGATTGATCCAGAGCGGGACTCGGTCATCATCGGTCGTGAGCTTCACGTCCACAATGCCCGTCCAGGAAATGTGCCTTATCCGATGCGTGCTATCCGCACAAAAGACCATCTCTACATTCGTAACTTCAAGTCGGAACGATGGCCCATGGGTGATCCGTATGACGCGGCCTTCCTTACAAACCCAGATGCGCTGTACAAAATGGGTTTGTCAACAACACCGGCTTATCGTGATCTCGATGGTAGTCTTACGAAGGCGTGGATGATGTCTCAGCGGGAACGTTCTCACGATAAGGAACTCTTCTCTCTGACGATGGAGCCTCGCCCGAGTGAAGAACTCTATGACTTAAGAAATGATCCTGATCAACTAATCAATCGTGCTGCTGACACAGCATACGCCGCCGTTCTGAGTTCTTTGCGTGGTCGTGTTATGAAGGTGATGAATGAAACGGACGATCCACGCCTGACAGACTCCTTCGATCGATTGCCTTGGGTTGATTCAACCAAACCATAATCAGGTCATCGGATGTGTTTGAAGAATTAATCAGTGACACTCGCAGGGCGTCCCAATCCCTTGCTTTCAATTTTTGGCACCGCACCGACATGGGAACAGGTGGCAGCTGCTACATCGCATGCCTTTCTTAAGACTTGTTCGTATGAGTGACCACGCAGCACACCTAATAAAAATGCTGCTGCAAAAGAGTCTCCAGCTCCGACGGTATCCTTGAGGGTTGTTGGTGTAGCGTGTTGTGACATGACGGCATCTGGAGTTATTAAGATAGCGCCTTCTTTACCAGATGTCATCACGATAAGGTCAAGACTATATTGATCACGAAGACAACAAAGTTGTTTTTCAATTGATGTATCAGACGCGATACCACAAGCAGAAAGGACCGTCGGTAATTCGTCATTGCTGAGTTTCAAAAGATTCGCAAACCCTAGAGACTGGCGGATGATCTCACGGTCATAGAAAGGCTCTCGTAGATTGATGTCGACAAACCGAAGGGTGTTTGTTGTTCGTGCAATTTCAAGTGATTGGGAAAGAGTGTCTCTTGATAGTTTAGATCGCTGACCAAGAGTCCCAAAATAGATGGCATCAGTGGCTTCCACCAAAGTCTCTACTTGAGAAGTCCATTTGATGTAATCCCAAGCTGAATTTTCGTGGATTATGAAACTTGGTTTCCCTGCCGAATCGACGTTCACACTCACCGTTCCTGTTGGCGCATTTCGAACTGTATCAACACATCGTATATCAATATCAAAACGCCTCATCATCTCGATTGCATCGCGTCCGTGCTGATCTGCACCAACAGCACTAACGACTGCAACATGTGCACCTTGAATCGCAGCATGACAAGCAAAGTTCGCAGGTGCGCCACCAAAACACTTTCTATCAGGAAATACATCCCATAGGACTTCACCGATGGAAACAATTTTTGGTGTATTCACATGCATGACGTTTGGATTGAAAATTTCTGAAAGACAATCATGTCAAAGTCCTTGGTCATCGGTTATAAAGAGTAACTTGATCGAGTGTATGCCCAAAGATCGGTCTGTTGGTCTGTAGCAGGCATTATTAAAATTGATGTTTGGGGATCATGAGCATTCTCATTCGAAGTAAGGACAGGAGGTTTCCCGTGGCAAAAAAACCCCGATATGCCTTTGTTTTCCAAACCGTTTTCCAAGTCGTTGCTACCAGTGTATTCATCAGTATTCCATGTCTGGTCGTGAATGCGTATGCGCTGGCAAATGACAGAGTCATTTCAGGAGACAATACTCAGAACGACGAAGAAACACCGCATTTGTCCCACGATAGACACGTGCATCGCTATGGTAGTCCTCATCAGACAGTCAAGCCAACTGCACAACGTTTTTTTACCACGCGTTCAAGTGAAATCGTTTTACCGCTTCCCTCTGAAGAAGATGCATTTACGTTTGCTGTATTTGGAGACCGAACAGGAGGCCAGCCAGAAGGGGTGGATGTACTGGCGGATGCTGTTCGGGACGTCAATTTGCTTGAGCCAGATCTTGTTATGACGGTTGGTGATCTAGTCAACGGTTACAACCAGACAGCTGACTGGCTCATGCAGATGCGCGAGTTTAAGGCGATCATGAAC
This sequence comes from Planctomycetaceae bacterium, assembly GCA_902629495.1. The sequence continues at coordinate 7,744 of CACORA010000008.1, read as the reverse complement.
ACATTACTTTGCCCATGGTTTCCAGTGGCTGGAAACCATGACGTGTACTGGAGACCTCTCAATGACCCGGAGATGCCCAAGTTTCAGCACCAAGGTAATTACGAGATGTACTTCGGGCCCCTCTGGTATTCGTTTCAACACAAGGAATGTTCATTTATTGTTCTCTACTCAGATGAGGGTGATTTAGAAACTGGCGAAAAAAGTTTTTCTCTTCCGCGCCTCCAGAAGATGAGTGACCAACAGCGTGCATTTTTGCAAGAGGCTCTTGAACGCGGAAAAGATTGTCAGCACCAGTTTGTGTTTCTCCATCACCCCAGATGGCTTGGTGGTAAATACGGAGATGATTGGAAGAAACGTGTCCATCCCCTTCTTATTGAGGCAGGTAACGTCACCGCCGTTTTCGCTGGTCATATTCATCGCATGCGAAGTGACCCAAATGATGGGATTGAATATATTTCGCTCGCTACCGTTGGTGGCAGCCAAAAGGGTCTTGTTCCAGAAGCAGGTTACCTTCATCAATACCACCTTGTAACGGTTCGAAAGAAACAGGTTGCCATGGCGGCATTTCCAGTTGGAGAGGCTATGGATGTTCGAGAAATCACTGCCGCTCTTCAGGAAGAAACCGTTCAGTTAGCAAATCTCCCAATTACCTTTCAAGGCGGTGTGGACATGAAGGCTCAGCAACACGAAAAGCCACTCACAAGTCATTTTTCTGTATCGTTTTCAAATCCAACACATCGTCCGGTTGAGTACACGGTATCTCTTGAGAGCAATGATAATCGCTGGCTCTTTACGCCAGATCACGCGCATGGTGTCCTCGATCCAGGGAAAAGTTGTAACGTTGAGTATCAGGCATCGTATGTAGCAAAGCAGTTTGAGCGATCATCGGAAATGGTGCAGGTGGCGCTTACTCAGGATTACCTTGCACCAGCAACGCGGTACCGTATTCCAGAGGTCGTGAAAGATGTTCCACTTCTTTTTGAGCAGAGGGCCGATACCAGGGCTATTGCGAATCACGCACTTTCACTCGACGGCAGTGACGATTGTGTTCTTCTTGAATCCGAGAAGGTTCCAGTGCCGCAGGGGCCTTTTACTGTCGAGTGTTGGTTCAAAGCCAGGCAGTTTGCAGATCGAGTAGGACTGTTGGCAAAAACCGAGCAAAGCGAGTTTGGCATATTCGCATCGAAAGGTCAGCTTGATGCAAGCATTTTTCTTGATGGAAGCTACAGAAGCGTACGGTCAGATTTGCCACTCAAAACGAATCGATGGTATCACGTGGCTATGGTCTATAAGGGTGATGAATTGGTTTTGTATGTTGATGGAAAACCACAAGGCAGAGTGCAGACGAAGCCTTCAATGAAGAGAAAAGTGAACGCTCTTCCGTTTATTATCGGTGCCGACACCGATAATCACGGTCAAGCCAACTCATTTTTTAATGGTGAGATTGATGAAGTGCGAGTTTCAAAGGGTGCTCGATATACAGAGCCTTTTGTGCCAAGTCGACGATGTACACCTGATGAAAATACGCTGATCTTGTTGGACTGTGATCAGACGGTTGGTCCCTTTCTTGTCGATCAAGGTCCGCAGGGACATGGTTTTCAAATGAGTGGTGATGTGCATCTTGTTGAGGTCAAAGAGTCTGCCGGCCAGTAAGGTGCGTGCCTCTTGCCCTTTAATGTTCAAGTGCTGCTCGACCATCGGCAATGTTTGGTTTACGTGGTGATCTCATGTCAATGAGACCGCCAGCGAGCCTGAGAGAAGTTTGAACAGACGAACCAATGCGTAGGCCGTTGAGTTATCTGGCAGTAGTGGGCAAATTGACTTTGTCTGGAACTGGTATTCGTTCTGTTTTTCCGAAGGTTTACTTTTCGATGGACATCGATATTCTTTTGTGACTGTAGTGATCAAGGTTTTGAAAATCTCTGCTCATTTCAGCATTAAGCGTTGAAAATACCCCACAAGGATAATAATTGTGTCACCATCCAAGACCTCTGTATTAATGATGCTCCTCACATGTTTTGTGAACTATTGTGCTGTTCAGCATGCGGCTGCTCAGGAAGCCGTGACTGTTGACAATTTTGTGCGGGCGGAAACAGATCTCACATTTAAGAGGTATGTTGATCAAGGAGCCTTTGGGAAGTTTTTTCACATTCGACAACCAACACCAATTGACAAGCAAGATGTTATCCGGATGAATCGTGACACCCTCTATTCGGCAGGTGTGTTCGATCTGGATGCTTCACCCCTCACCGTCGTGAAACCAGATTCCGATGGCCGTTTTCTTTCGATGCTGGTTATTAACCAAGATCATTCAATGTAACCAGTTATCCATGAGGCAGGCACGTTTGAGTATTCCCGAGAAACAATTGGGACGCGCTATGTGTTTGTTCTTTTTCGTACATTTGTTGATGCGAATGATCCAAAAGACATTCGTCTTGCAAATGCACTTCAGGATAAAATTATTTCAAAACAATCAGACGCAGGAAGTTTTGAAGTTCCTCAATGGGATGAAAAATCGCTTGAGACCGTGCGGGATGCAATCAACGTTTTAGCTGCAACAAAGCCAAATACGAATGGAATGTTTGGTGATAAGTCGAAGTTGAATCCTATTAGCCATCTTCTTGGAACGGCTTATGGTTGGGGAGGTAATCCTGAAGAGGCTGCCACATATGTGAATGTGGTACCAGAAAAAAATGATGGTAAGACACCGTATGAGCTGGTCATCAAAGAACGTATACCTGTCGATGGATTTGTATCAGTGACTGTGTACAACGCAAAAGGGTTCATGGAAGAAAACAGCCTGAACGCATACTCGGTAAATAATGTTACGGCAGAAAAGAACGCAGATGGCACCGTCACGATTCACTTTGGTGGCGATCCTAAAAGCACCAATTACCTGCCCATTACCCCGGGCTGGAACTATGTTGTTCGCATGTATCAGCCCAAAAAAGAAGTTCTCGATGGTTCCTGGACATTTCCTGATCCGCAACCTGTCAAATAAGGTGAACTGTCCTGTTATGCTGAGGAACAGACAAGTTCATAACTCGTCCGATATCTAAGGACATGAGGTCATAGGAGTGTCTGATTCCAAGCCAAAAAATAACAAGTGGCGGATTACATTTCGGGTAACGCTGACAACCATTTTCCTGAGTTTGTTGGCGTTATCATCACTTGCAATTGGTTTTACTTCTTTTCTTTTTGGTCGACAGAATGCGTCTGACTTATCTGCACAAATAATTGAACAGACGTCAAATCGAATTGATCTTCGTATACGAGCACTATTAGATGTTGCACGCTCACACAGTCAGATAAACAAGAACCTCGTCAACTCAGGTCAGCTACGCAAAGAAAATGCTCAGTACGATGCCGAGATAACGTCAGCAGATTTTCCAGCAATTTCATCCTACTTTCTTGAGGTGATGAAGGTCCACAAAGAGCTTGCGTACCTTTCTCTCGCAATTGAGGAGACGGGTGAATACTGCATGCTTGAACGAAAACAGGAAAATATCATTAGTCGTCGTTACATCAGGAACGCAGACAACCTGATGGAGATACATGACTATGAGCACCAACCCGATGGGGAAGTGACACATCGAATCGTTGACTATAACGACTACGATCCACGAAGGCGTCCGTGGTATATAGCAGCAAAGGAGGCTGGTCGACAAACGTGGCCCGACAGCTTCGTTTTCTGGGGAACGAATGAGGTGAGTACGACACCTGGAAAAACCTGTGCGACCCCCATTTATTCAGAAGGCAAGCTTTTGTATGTCCTGACTGCTGACTTTGAATTAAGAGACCTTTCATATTTTCTCAAAAATCGGATTCGAGTCGGTCATTCTGGAGGAGGAAGGCCGTTCATCATCGAGCGAAGATCAGATGGAACGAGGCGTGTTGTTGCACATCCGCAGGCTGAAATCCTGACAGAAATGATTAGGCCAACAGTACCTGACGGCGATACGGTCCTGACGATTGTCCCCGGACAGGATCTTCAACCAACCTTAGTACCTATCGAACGATTTGCTGATCCGGTTGTTCGAGCGTTTGCGGAGAATCTGCCTGAAACGTTTAAGGAGAGAGAGAGCGTTGTTTCATTCTCTTTTAATGTCGGGACTGAACAGTTTATTGGAAGTTATCAGAGACTCCGTGGTTTGAACTACCCCGATTGGATAACGTGCATGGTCATGCCAAAGTCCGATGTGTTGGGTTCCGTGCAGCGCAATAATCTTGTCAATCTGATTATTGGTTTGACCGCCTTTGCCCTGACGTCGTTGATGTGCATTCTTTTGTCGACACGTATTTCAAGTCCTCTTCACAATATTGCAATCGAAAATGAACGTATCGGTACTTTTAATTTAACAGCCAAACCAATTGGGCGGAGTCGGATTACAGAAGTTGATCAACTTCTCGTTGCTACAGAGTCGATGAAGAAAAGTCTTCGTTCATTTGCAAAATATGTGCCTACAGAACTTGTACGTGAATTGGTTTCTTCACAAAACGAAGCGCAACTCGGGGGACAAAGAGAGACACTTACAGTCTATTTCTCCGACATTCAGGACTTCGCATCGATATCTGAAAGACTCTCTGCTGAGGATCTGGTTGATCACTTAGAGGATTATTTGACCGCAATGAGTGAACAGATCACTCAGGAACGGGGAACTATCGATAAGTATATTGGTGATGCAATCATGGCATTTTGGGGGGCGCCTATCCCAAATAAGAATCATGCAGTTGATGCATGCCGTGCTGCTTTAGCAAACCAATATAGGCTTGAAAAACTCTGCAAAAAATGGCGTGCAGAAGGCAAGCCAGAACTATGGACCCGTATTGGCATTAGTTCTGGAGAACTCGTTATTGGGAATATGGGAAGTGAAGAGCGGCTGAACTACACGGTCATTGGAAATCCGGTAAATCTTGCCAGCCGTCTCGAGAGTCTCAATAAGGTTTACGGAACCAAAATTATTATCAGCCAGACGACCAAAGAACTGGTATCAGATGTCTTTTTTGTTCGTCCCCTCGATCTTGTTGCTGTGAAGGGGCAAGAGGAGAGCAACTACATTTATGAACTCGTTGGCTTTCAAAATGATGTGAATAAAGAATTTGTTGCATTGGCAGAACAATATGAAGTTGCTCTCAAGACGTACATTGATTCACGCTTTCAGGAGGCAGTACAGAAATTTGAATTGATTACAAAGCAATTTCCTCATGATGCACCTTCTCTATTACTCCTGAATCGCTGCCGTCATTACTGTGAGCATCCGCCGTCTGACTGGGATGGAGTTCATCGAATGCAGTTTAAGTAACATGAGAGGGTGTGCTCTGTCAGTTTGCTACAAGACATCAACGGATCACGTCGTGAAGTTTTTGCATTTTGGGAAACATTCTTTTCGCTGGTTCAGTAGATCGGTGATGATGTTATTCATCTGTCCCAGCAGCAAACTTGAATGTCCGGTTCTCAACAAATTGAGTTGAGACTTCGCCTGCCATGACAGGCCCGCCCTCAACGTGAAGCCTTCGAGCAGGCTGGCCTTTGCGAAAGTTCAATTTTTCAAGCTCCACCCAAAAAACATTCGGCCGATCAGTGAGTTCGAAATAGTAAATGAGCCGAGACTGGTCAGCAACAGTTCGCCAGAGCGTTGTAGAGACGTTTGGTTTCTCTGGATGTGATGCACCGATTGGCACGGAGACATTTCGAATCACGGAAAACACGGATGCAACTTGCTTGGTCTCATCCGTTGTTTGCGGAGATTCCCCGAGGTAATACTGAGCCCGAACAAACCTGTCTGCTGCCCTTTCCGTACCGGGCAGCATGGTCGAACCACCAATTTCTTTCCAATACTCGTTCAGTGCAAGTTGCTGATCGTACGGAGGATCATTTGTCATTACAGTGAACTGTCTGCCATGGTGAATAACAAGTGTTTTATGGAGATACTCAAATACGGCAGAATCACCAGTAGCATCAGAGATGGCAAGATGAACAGTTGCTTTATGCCCACCTGGAATCGTGAGACCACGAAGTTGAAAAGATTCTTTTCGTAGTGCAGTAACGGTCTCTTCAACAGTTGAAAAGGAATCAAGAACGTACTGTGCCCAGGCAGCCATTGAAAGAACCGGGCGACCGTCTTCGATATCCGGATAGTCACTCGAGGATAGGTAGAGTACATTGGCAACGAGACCCTTTTCATTCATTCCATCGGCAGAGAGATTGTCGTAGCACATTGCAACAACGCTGCCATACTCTGATGTCCATGTCAGAGAGTTCTTGCCACCATTCCCATCACGTTCTAATCCAGCTGGGAACGCCCAGAGATTTGTTTTGAGAGGCTGATACCAATCCATGGTGCGTCCGGTAATGACAGCACCGTCTGGACCTCGATAAAGTACCCTCGAGCAAGCAATTGCAGGATCAGCTGAAAAACTCATCGCTGTGGCGATGAGACAGGCGAATGTGTACTGCACAAAGCGTGCTAAGGGTAGGCTGGTAACCATCGTGGCTTTCTCTGGGGGTTGGATTCGATTTCATTTCACATGTTGCGGTATGATACTGATAATTGATCGCCTGCTCCAAAAACGTTTTTTTAGTGACGTTACTTGTCTTTCTTGGTCGTGGCATAGGGCTATTGGAGGCCTTCGCGTAATTCTGTCAACAATGTTTTGGCGTCATACACGTGTTCAAGAGATTTCATGATGGCTCCAACAGAAACAGAAATGGCTCGAGCACGAACGTTGTCATAAGCAATGTCCAACACAAGAGAGTCTTCGTTGCCATCAAAGATGACACCCACGAGTTCGTTCGTGGTATTCACAACGGGGCTCCCTGAATTTCCACCAATGATGTCTGCTGTCGAAATGAAGTTCAGGGGTGTCTCAATACTGTTTGATTCAGTCAGCGCACGGTGGGCATCACGCCATGATTCTGGCAAATCAAACGGAGAACGATTTTTTTCAGTATCTGCCTTGGTAAAAAGATCATGGATTGTTGTCCACGGTCTGAGCTCACTTGGTTGCCCAGTGACACCCTTGACCGTTCCATAGGCTAACCGGAGCGTGAACGTTGCATCGGGTGCAATGGCAGCAGGGGACGTTTCAAGCCGAAGTCGGATTAATTCAGCATGAGCCTGTTTTTTTATCTCAGCATTTTCCTCAATAATTTTTCTTAACGAACGAGATTCACTATCAATGAGCTGAGCCAAAGAGAGCATTGTGTCGTCACTTGCTTCAATCGCACCCCGGCCGCCCTTAAGAATTTCCCTGCGCCGATCAGGTGCCGTACTTACAGGTCCATCACCACGTTTTCCGAGGCGTGTGCCTGCAACAAGCTCGATGGCACGCTCTGCTGGGGATTTTCCATTAAGAACATCGCTTACAAGCGGATCATCTAGTCCAAGCGTATTCACAAGAAAAGTTAGTGAATCAGTGAGTTTGAGAATCTCATAGTCGTCATAGAGTGGTTGGTTGGAAAGAAGGCGTAATTCAAGTGAAGAGCGAGCAGAATCACGATACTCACGAAGGCGGTCACCATCGGGCTTACCCGATTCTTCTACTACTCTTAAGAGTGTTCTCGCATTCGAAAAGAATTGACTGCGGAAACCCATCGCTCCTTCGAGCAAGTTATACCGAACAGCAAGTGAATCAATTGTTTGTTGTGCTAGACTAATCCTATTCCATGGGCTTTCTTGCTCACCCTTGTTCCATTGCTTACGAAGATCATTTTCAGTGTTTTCAAGGCGATTCATAATGTCCG